>JANNKV010000308.1:0-14620 GCA_031396485.1 Polaromonas sp.
CATCGGATCGCACGAATGTAAGAATCGTAGAGCGCGTTTTTCAGAGTAGCGGAAGAGTGTGCCGCGTAAGTTTCGCGTATCCGCTTATCTAGGTCTGGATAAGCAACATTCTGGTTATTGTCGTTCGCGCTATCCTGCCCAGCCGAATACGGCGGGTTCCCCATGATCACGCGCACGTCCAGTTTCTGGAGGCGCCTTCTCCGTTCCGAGTTGTTGGCGAGGAGGTCGCTGATCAGGTCGGATTCCTCCAAGCGAAAAGTGTCGGTGAGGCAGATGCCTTGGAAGGGTTGGTATTTCCCGCCGACGATGCCGTGATAAACGGCCTCGATGTTGATGGCGGCGATGTAGTAGGCGAGGAGGACGATCTCGTTGGCGTGGATTTCCTTCCCATATTTGTGCGGGAGCTGCTCCTTGGTGATGAGGCCGCTCTGGAGGAGGCGGGTGATGAAGGTGCCGGTGCCGGTAAAAGGATCGATGATGTGGACGCCCTTGCTGCCGAGGGTTTGGCCGAACTCGCTTTGCAGGAGGTCATTGATGGAGTGGATGATGAAGTCCACGACTTCCACCGGGGTATAGACGATGCCGAGGCGCTCGGTCATCCTGGGAAAGGCATTGCGGAAGAACTTGTCGTACAGCTCGACCACGATTTTTTGCTTTCCGGCCGCATTGTCGATGCCCTCGGCACGCAGCTTCACGCTGTCGTAGAAGCGCTGCAGGGTGTCGGCTTCCTTGTCCAGTCGGTGCTTCTGCAACACGTCCAGCACGCCTTGCATGGCCTTGGACATGGGGTTGTGCTCGGCAAAGCTGTAATCGGAGAACAGCGCATCGAACACCGGCTTGGTGATCAGGTGCTGGGCCAGCATCTCGATGATTTCGGCATCAGTGATGCTATTGTTCAGGTCGTCGCGCAATTCTTTGGCGAAGGCAAAAAACGCCTCACGCTCTCGGACATTGGCTTCGTTTTCGACAATGGTGGTGATTCGGCCGATGTGGGTGCGGGCAATCTTGGCAATGTCGTTGGACCAGTCTTCCCAGTGGTGGCGGTTGCCCACTTTTTGCACGAGCTTGGCGTAAATGGCTTTTTCGATGTCGCCAATCTCGAATTCGAGCGCGCCCTGGTCTTCCTTTAACGGGCGCTTGGGTTGCGTGCTGCCAAGGCCATAGCCGCCTTTGGCAGCGGCCTTGTTCTTGGCGCCCTCGCCAGTCTTAGTGTTTTGCTTCTTCTGAATTTTGTCTGTGATGGCGATGACTTCCATCTTGCTGGTGTCCTTGCCAATCAGGTCCAGCTTATTGACCATAGCATCGAACTTGTCATCGTGCGAGCGCAGGGCTTGCAAGACTTGCCACACCACGGCATAGGTCTTGTTATCGGCCAGCGCTTCGTGCGGCTCCACACCGGCCGGAATCACCACGGGCAGGATGACATAACCCAGCTTCTTGCCAGGCGCGTTGCGCATCACGCGGCCAACCGACTGCACTACATCAACTTGGGAGTTGCGCGGAGTCAGGAACAGCACGGCGTCCAGTGCCGGCACATCCACGCCTTCGGACAGGCAGCGCACGTTGCTCAGAATGCGGCAGGTATTTTCCGGGATGTCGGCTTTGAGCCAAGCGAGTTTCTCCTCTTTCTCACTGGCATTCATGCTTCCGTCCACATGCGCTGCTTCGCAACCCAGTTTTGAGGCGGCTTCGTCGTCTTCGGTTTCTTGGTAGGCCTCGACCACGGCCTGGAACATGCCGGCGATGTTCTTGGAGCTGACCTTATGGGTTTTAGCCCCCTTGCTGACCTCAATCACCTGACAGAAGGCCACGGCGCGTTTCATCGCCTCGTGGTCGCCGTGAAGGTCGGTGTCCATGCCTTGCTTGGCCAGTGCTTTCCAGCATCCGATGATCTTGGCGGCATCGTCCATCTTGAGCTGGTTGTCATCGTCTTTCAGCAGAGATTGCAGGCGACGACTGACGTGGGTTTCCTCTACCGCCAGGACGATGACCTTGTAGTCCACCAGCAGGCCGCGCCTGACGGCCTCGGAAAAGGTGATGACGTACAGCTCTTGTCCATACAGGGCTTCATCGTCCATCGAGCACAGGGCGACGCTGTCCTTTTCAGCACTTGCCTTGGCGTTGTCGCCGTAAATGCGCGGAGTGGCGGTCATATACAGCCGCTTGGATGCCTGGATGAAGTCCCTGTCATGCACCTTCACGAACTTGCTTTCGTCGTCGTCGCCAAAGGTCGCACCCGTGGTGCGGTGCGCTTCGTCGCAGACAATCAGGTCAAAGTGGCCCAGCCCATGTTCCTTCTGCGCTTGGCTGATCACGTCAATCGAGTGGTAGGTACTGAACACCACACTCATGTGCTCGGCGTCGTGGCGCTTGGCCATTTCAGTTGCAAGACGGACCGGCTCGGTCGTAGCGGGATAGCGCAGTTCGTGGGTGAAGGTTTGAACGCTGTCGTCTTCCTTTTTGCGCTTCTTGCCCACATCGCTATCTGAACAAACAGCAAAGCTGTGCAACGGGATGGCACTTTCCTGCGTCCATTCGGTCAACGTCTGGGATAACAGGGACAAGCTGGGCACCAGGAACAGCACCCGCTTTCCCGCCCCGGCCTGGGCTTCTGCAATTTTCAGGCTGGCGAATGTCTTGCCCGTCCCGCACGCCATGACGAGCTTGCCTCGGTCGGCAGTCTGGAAACCACGAAGGGCGCCATCCAGCGCATTTTTCTGATGAGGCCTCAGCGCCTTTTTTGTCTTGAGAGTTGGCGCCGCTTTAGGCTGGTACCTGGACCAGTCGATCTGGCTGCTTTGTAGGTCGTGCAAGTCAATCTTGCTCACCGGCGGCTGCTGATCGCGCAGCGCATCTTCGGCGTGTTCGCTCCAGTGGTTGGTGGTGCTGACTATGATGCGGTGGGAAAACGGCTTCTTGCCAGACGCGGTAAAGAAGCTATCGATGTCGTTTTTTTGAAACCGGTAGTCTTCAGCATATAGCTTGCACTGGATGGCGTGGATATCGCCCGTCCCTTGGACCTTGGCAACAAGGTCGATGCCTGCATCGCGTTTGTCCAGCCCTTGAAGCTTGGCCCAGTCGGCATATGTCCATACATCGCTGTAAAGATCCCGATAGGTGGCCTCGTTGCGGAGATAGCAAACGATTAGTTCTTCGAAGTAGGTGCCTTTTTCGCGCTCGGATGCGGATGCGTTTCGATAGGTGGTCAAAAGGGTGTTGAGCGCGTTCATTCGGCCTATCTTTGTAATTGTGAGTTGCCGCAGTATTTTGCCATTGAGACCTCAGCCGTCTTTCCTAGCGGAGGAACGTCTTTTTACGCCACTTCACCCTGTTGTCCGACTTTGATCACTGCGCACGACACGCCAGGCATGCCGCCTGCCGAGGAGGCTTAAACAGGTCTGCGCCTCGCCGCAGTTTGTCCAGATAATCCGCCCATCTTTGCATCATTTCAGCGCGGTGTTTTAGAAATTGGTGCGGTTGCATGCGAGTCCATCAAAACAACGTGAGTAAGTTGGGCCTCAGTCACCAGCGGGGCGCAGTCCAGGCGTTCAACTAACATCGTGCGGGCCGTTGTTCGACTAGCGCCTCTGAAGAAAGACCGTTAACGGTGGCTTTCAATCAGACCGTCCTCAAATAGAGGTAAACGTCTGAGCCGCACGTAACGCCTTGGGGCGTGACTTGAAGCCTCGCTGAGGTGGTTGTCCGTCAAAGTCTTGCGCAATCAACCCGTCCGTACAGGAAAAGTAGACAGCCGCATCATAAAGTTCTTGCAACAGCGTGTCTCCCCTGTAAGCAACACGACCTCTAAACATCAGGTCAACGCGCGCCGACTTGCAGTCCAGTACGTGGCCACCTGGACCAGTCATTTCCAACCATGCCGAACGACCGGACCCAAAGAGTTCCGGCAATTGGTTCGAAGTGGGGCCGTTCAGGATAAGCAAGACGTGATGATGCACCCCTACAAAGGTATCGCTTTGCATGCGCCAAGCGTGGCCCACGATGGCGTTACCGTGGCGCCGTTTCATCGCCTCTAGCCAATCCGACATCAACCTATGAGACTCCCGTGCCATTTGTATGGGATAAAAAGAAGAAGCTCCGCCAGCCCGTCGAAGCTCGTGCCGCAATACGATTGCATCTGGATATGTGGCTGCGATGTCCTTGAAATAGGTCTTTATGTCACGAAGGAACGATTCGTCGCGAGCTCGGTGACGACGAACGCGGTCGTCCATCGAGCGTTTTGTCAGACCCTCCCGAATCTGCGAAACCAGGCCGGACAGAATGATCACGGACCCTTGTGGGTTTTGCTCCAGATGCGAGATGAACGCGACGGGGTCAGACGAAAGCGGCAAGCTCGATGCAGCGCACGTCAAAGCCAATTGCAAGCGGGGCTCAATTCGGCGCTGAAAATCGCCTATTACGGCGTCGTGCGTCAGAACGGCCAGCGACTCCAATAGCCTGCGCCCAGGCGTAGAAATAACGAGTAATTCGCCCCCCCCTCGGCGTCGAACCTCGAACCAATCGCGTTTGTGAGTACTGAGGCGATCGATGGCGATAAGCAGTTCCTGAAGCGCGAAGATGCGCTTAACTTCGTACGCTGAGGCAGCATCTCTTGTGTTGAAAATGAAATGTGATGGGCAGGCAGCCTCCAACATGGCTCGCCTTGCTGCTTCGGCCGCAGGCATTCGGCCCACTGAGCCATGAAGACCCTGCGAGAACTCCGGTGGGTTCCAAACCTGAGATAACGTGTGCATGCAGCGCTCCTCAGAGAAATTTAAGGTAGCTGGCCCGCGCCTGCGCGACCGAGATCTTGATGCGCGAGCCAGGTGCACGATGTTGTGGACGCCCCACTTTGGGACTCGCGGCCTTGGGAAATCGGCCTTTGGCGAACGTGCGAAACTTTTTCTGAATATCAAGCTTCACGAACAAGGAAGCAAGTGTCATGTAACTCACGATGAGATGCAGGCCTGTAACCGCTCGCGGGTCATCTAGTCGAATATGTCCCACCGCTCGATGGGTGTACGTCGTTGCATTGCAGCTGTGAAATTCACTGCGCCCTTCAGTCAACACCCGCCACTTCTCACCAAGCATGTCAACCAGGCCCAGGTGGTCTTCATGTCCGCGCGGGTTGAGTATCACGAGATAGTGGATATGGAAGCCACGCTCCCGACCGTACTCAAGTACCCATGCGTAGCCCAACAGCGCATCAGCGAACCGCCGGTCAAGCGACCGATGGAAGCGCTCACGGTAACTCATGAATTCATCCAGAACCGGCACATCAGGTTTGTCGTCCAACCTGACGGGCTGAGAGCCAGTTTTGCGATAGTACAAGTCGAAGCGGAGAACGGTCACCGACATCCGACGCTGCGAAAGCCAGTCAATGGAATCGATAAAACCGTTGAAATTGTCCATCGCCCCTCGACGAAAATTTTCATTGCCCACCTTGATCGCTTCGCGCCGGAGCATACGTTGCAACAAGCCTAGAAAGCGCAGCATTACAGCCAGTATTTGTTCTGCAAGTGCTGAAGGCTCGTGTCGGTTGAAGTAGGAGGCCGGATTAATAGGTACGTAGCGGCGAATCCGCACAAAGGTCATAAACACCGGCGAAAAGCAGTGCAAGGGATAGTCCGCCTGGATGCGATCGAAGTCTGCAGAAATGCCCCTCAGCAAACGCCCACCCACGGGCGAGCAGCGAATCCAAGCACCACGCCTGTCTCGTTCGATAAAAAATAGCAGCCTATTCGGCCGCATGATCTCCTTCGCCACACGGTGGAGGAGTGAGATGGCCCGGTCATGGACCTCGGTACGCACCTGCAGCTCACCGTGCCATTGGACGCCTCGCTGCTGCAGCGCGAGGCTCCCTAGGGTGTCAAAGTGCTCTTCCTCGGAGGAACCCGAGATCCGCTCACACACGTCATGATCAGTTCGTTTCATTTTTTATAAGCCTATTCACGCTGCCTACATGGCAGCAATGCGACATTGAGAGACCTAACAGCTATCGCCAGAACGCATGTATCCCTAGAGGATTGATGGTTTGCAATAGTGTTAGTGGTGTCGGTACGGCAGCTATCCGTTGAGGCGGAAGAAGCCGGCCTGTTCTTGAATCAAACAGAGGAATTTCCAGCGAATTACTACAGAACCATGCGCTGGCGCTTTCGCTCCACTTGCAACATGGCAAAAAAAATTACCTTGGACAGCAATCAGGTGACTCAACACCCGATCGCCGCCCGCTGGTGGTTTAGTTCGTTGCCAAGTGGAAAATCCTCAGGTCGGCGCCACACCGGTTGGCATTGCAAGGGCTTGCGCCGACGGCGATGCAGGGTTGGCGCGCGGGTCGTGTGTAAACTGCGTTCGCTTCTTTCGGACGGCTAGGGGGAATTGGATCTTTCGGCCATCCATGCCTACGACTGTGATCATGTTGATTGATGCATCGTTTTCCATCGCCGCGATACTCGAGGCCGTTTTCTGCACCTCTGTTTGCGCGCCCGTCGATGTCTTCATACTCGACACACTGACGCCCAAAGACAGGTCAGACGAGGTACGTTGCTGCGAACGGTGCTCGGAAGCCGCTATCCAATCGTGGACATCGGCTTCGCGCCAGAACGGAGTACGGCTTTTGGGGAAGTAGATCGGCCGCGGGAACGTCTCGTCATAGTACGGCCCACCTTCGAAGAGCTTCGCGTACAGCGAAGCATTCGAGAAAGGGCAGATTACGAGCAAGCGCTTTCTGCGTATGAGTTTATTACGATCCTGTTGGACCGGTTCTTGGGTAGCTTTGGACATATTGGTTCTCCGTCGTTAAAGGTTGTGTCGCGACGGATCCAGTTTGTCCGGATCGAACTGCTTCGGAAAGTCATCCTGCTAGGCAGACTCACTCAGTCTGCAAAGCAGACTAACTCAGTCTGTTAGGCAGACTCACTAGTCTGCCTAACAGGCTAACGGTCCTGCCCAGTCCGATAGGGCATGGCTACGTTTTTTTTGATGTGCTTTTGGGGGGCGTGAAGCACTTCGCCCGGTCATCAGCAGACATGGCCCTGATCCATCTCTCGATGGTGTTTTGCGGGTTGGTCAACACTTCGCCGTACTTAGCTTTCAGTTGCGTCTTAACCGTTCGAGCCGCCATGGCTTGACTGGGCCAATCAGTCCGTTCAAGCACGATTTCATATGCCATCGCCCTCATTTCGTTATGTTTACGGTGGCTCCCCTTGGCTGCGTGGGCAGCTCTCTCGCTATTGAGGCCATTAGCGACTGCTTGGGTGAAGACCGTTTCTAACTCATTGGTCGCCAGTAAGGCACCGGCGAATTTGTGAGCCTCGCAGAGAAGGTCCCAGGCAAGGTCTTGGTCTCCAGTTTGAAGGGCCCTAGCGGACGCTACCGTATGCGCGCAAGCAAAGTAGATCCATCCCACATCAGATTGAATGGTTTCACCCTCATGGCCAAGGAACTCGATCACTTTTTCAGTGCGAACTTCGCCTTTGCTGAGGATCATCTCGCCTGGGTTCGTGATCGACAAAACGTCCATACGGTTGAATACGCGCTCCCGAAAACCGTCCTCACCGTACTGCGGGCTGATCTGAAAATATTCATGCGCTAACGTGTTCAGAAGGCGAATTGCTCGATGCACGATTCGATCCGGCTGTTCAGGAGTGTTGTTGTTCTCAGAATTCATACGGTTGTTTGGTCTCTTCTATGTTAAAAAATATGCCCTACGGCCGTCGCATTTCGGATGCTCCCGGGGAATCTCGTGGAGTTCGGCTTAAGTCTGCATGGGATGGCTACTCTGCAGCTGCTTGCGCTCATAGTCCAGTGGATTCTCCCCAGCGGCAAGCGCGTCCAAATAGTCGGCCCACCGTTGGAGCATTACCGTCCGTTGCTTGAGGTACTGCGTGCGGTTATAGGCGCGCCCATTAGCATCGTTCACGGCATGCGCCAACTGAGCCTCAATAACCAGCGGATCGACCTCCAGAATTTCAGCCAGAAGCGTACGAGCCGTTGCGCGAAATCCATGAACGGTCTGAACCGTAGGGCCGTAACCCAAAGTCAGGAGTGCTGCACGAAGCGTGTTATCTGAGATCGGCCTGTCGTGACTACGCTCGCCAGGAAATACCAATGCGCCATGCCCAGTGATGGGGTGCAGCTTGCGCAGCAATAGGACGGCCTGCTTCGGCAGTGGTACAAGGTGAGGATCGCCGTGTTCTTTACCCTCAATACGTCTCTTCATGCGGGCAGAAGGCACCGTCCATATGGCCTGGTCGAGGTCAAGCTCCACCCAAGCTGCACCTCGAAGTTCATTGGGCCTCTGAAAGAGCATTGGTGCCAGCTGTAGCGCTGTGCGCACTATTGGGCCACCCTGATAGCCCCGAATGACGCGGATCAAATCGGCCAACTTGAGCGGATCTGTGATTGCAGCGAAATGACGCTTCTTGTGAGGCGTAAGAGCGCCTTTTAGATCAGCAGTGATATCTCGGGGTGCACGGGCAGTCGCTACCGCGTACCGCCATACCGCGCGTGCAGTCATTAGGACCCGGCTGGCAACGTCAAGAGCCCCACGCTCTTCGACCAGACGTAAGGCCGCAAGCAACTCAATGGGTTCAATTTCGCCGATGCGACGCGTTGCGAAGTGCGGAAACAGGTCCTTCTCAAGATTTCGCTTCTCGCGAATCGCGTAGTGGCTGCTCCAGCGCGTATGGTGCTTATCGAACCACTCAAGTGCGGTCTCCTTAAAAGAGTCACCCGTGTTCACCGCCGCTTTGAGTTTCACGACTTGTCTAGCATGGATGGGATTTATCCCCGAGGCCTTCTGGGCTTTAGCGGCGTCACGCGCTTTGCGGGCTGCGGCAAGGCTCACTCCAGGATACGTGCCAAGGGCAAACTTCTTCTCGACACCCTCAATCCTAAACTTCCAGAACCATCGGCGTGAGCCAGCAGATGAGACCTCAAGATAAAGCCCGCCGGCATCGGTGTAGCGCGCCTGTTTTCGCTCGAGCGGACAAGTCGCGTTACGGCACGCAGCGTCGGTCAATGGCATAGAGATTGAGGGGTGGTTCGGGGTACAAAAGGCCGCGCTTCGGGGCTTGGTGCGGTATGTACCCCCGCCTGTACCCCCGATTAGCTTTGGCTGTCACTGAATTTCAGTGTACGCCTTCAGACATCAATCACCCTACGTCCCAATGAAAAAGGGCGTCCAGTGTATTAAACCGGACGCCCTTGGACATTCATTTGGTCGGTGTGAAAGGATTCGAACCTTCGACCCCTTGCACCCCATGCAAGTGCGCTACCAGGCTGCGCCACACACCGACAAGCTAACAAGTATAACGCGCGCCGATCGCGACTTCGATCGTCAATCAGAAGCCGGGACCCAAAAGGTCCCGCAGCTCTACGAGCTCGCGTCTCAATAGCTGTAGCCGCTGCTGCGCCAACGTTCCGGTCGGTAGATCGACGCCTGCAAATTCACTTTCTTCGAAGTCGGCAGAGTCCTCAAAGTCGTCAAGGACGGAATCACCGCCCTCCAGCACTTCAACGCCATCGAGCATGACCTCACCGTTACGACGCTTGTCACGCTCGACCTGGACAATTTCCTGCAATTTGTTACGCGCGCCACTGATGGTGAATCCCTGGTCGTACAAAAGATCACGGATCCGGCGGATCATCAGTACTTCGTGATGCTGGTAATACCGACGATTGCCGCGCCGTTTCATCGGACGCAGCTGCGTGAACTCTTGCTCCCAATAACGGAGCACGTGAGGTTTGACGCCGCACAGATCGCCCACTTCACCGATCGTGAAGTAACGTTTTGCGGGGATGGGAGGGAGAGTTTTCTCCAATTAAATCAATGCGCTATAGAGGAAACCTCTAAATCTACTCCAACTTCCAAGCAAGCGCAAATAGTTACAGGCACTTTCCAAGAAGTGTTGTTTTGTCACAATCATGACATTTTTTTACTTAGCCAGAGAAATCAGAAGCCTGCACAAATGTCGTTCAGGAATCGGGGCCACTGCCCTGAATGTGATCTTTGAGCTTGTGGCTGGCATGGAAGGTAACCACGCGTCGTGCCTGAATTGGAATTGCTTCCCCGGTTCTAGGGTTACGGCCAGGTCGCGGAGCCTTCGTCCGAATCTGAAAGTTACCAAAACCTGAAATTTTCACATCATTGCCTTCAACCAGACTGTCAGACACCAGATCGAAAAATGCATCAATCATGTCTTTTGATTCGCGTTTGTTCAGTCCGATTTGCTCGAACAACAATTCAGCCAGATGGGCTTTGGTGAGCGCTGGGGTTTCAAGGCTTTCGACGGAAAATTCCATGGGAGATTCTTGTGGCATCTTCTATTCTTCTGGATTTCAGGCGCGCATCCGCGCTCGTAGCGCAGTCTGCAGATTGGCAAGCACTGCTTGAACGGCCGACTCAATTTGTTCGTCGGTCAGTGTAGCGGTGTCGCTTGAAAGCACCAAACGGACGGCGAAGCTTTTCTCCCCGCCTTGCATTGCCGTACTGCCTTGTTGCGGACGGTAGACATCAAAAAGGAGGGCATCCTGCAACAAGCCCCGCGTATCGGCACCGTCTATCGCAGCCATGAGAGCGGCGTGAGTTGTATTTTCCGACACGACCAGAGCAATATCACGCTCAACAGGCTGAAACTTGCTGACAGTTTGGAAGCGGGGCATCGGGCGAGCCAGAACCGCATCCAGCGCCAGCTCAAAAACAATCGGCGCTTGCGCCAGGTCGTAGGTCTGACGCCATCGCGGATGTAACTCACCGACGAAACCAATCACCTCCCCCCCAACGGAAACACTGGCGGAGCGACCGGGATGCAAGGCCGGATGGACCATCGGGGCAAAACTAGCCCCCAATGGTGCCAGCAAGGCCTCAACGTCACCCTTGACATCAAAGAAATCGACGCTCCTGTCAGTACCATCCCAGTTGAGTGCAGTGCGAGGACCATAGGCAAGACCAGCCACACGCATCGGCTGATTGAATCCAGCAATGGAGGTGTCGGTGTCGATGCTTTGTGGGTCGCGTTTGAAAATTCGCCCCAATTCAAAGATATTCAATCGTGCGGCTTTGCGGTCCAGGTTGAACTTGAGAGCCTGCACCAGTGAGCCCACCAATGACGAACGCATTGCGCTCATCTGGCTGGCAATCGGGTTTAACAGCCTGACGGGATTCGGATTTCCGGCAAGCTCATGCTCCCAACGCTCTTCCACGAAGCTGAAGTTGATGGTTTCCTGGTATCCCAAACCTGCCAAAACGCGGCGAACAGCAAACGGGCTGCGTTCAGTTTCCATCCGAATTTTCCCCGTGATGGGTGCCATCGGCGGCGTAGCGGGTAAATGCTCGTAACCCACCATGCGCACGACCTCTTCGATCAAATCTTCCTCGATCCGGAGGTCGAAGCGGTAGCTCGGCGGCGTCACCGTCAGGGTGCCGTCACCTTCAATCACCGTTAACCCCAGACGCGAGAGAGCATCAAGGCATTGGGCCTGCGTGAGCGGCATACCAATGACTTTGGCTGCGCGAGCCACACGCAAAGTTACAGGCGTCGCCATCGGCAAGTTAACCTGCATATCTTCCATGGGGCCGCACACGGTGTCGGGCTTACCGCAAATATCAATGATGAGTTGAGTAATTCGTTCGATGCGCTCTACGGTCTGGCCAGGATCTACCCCGCGCTCGAAGCGATGGCCTGCATCGGTTGAAAAGTTATAGCGACGCGAACGCCCTGCAATGGCTTGAGGCCACCAGAAAGCGGCTTCAACATAGACATGATTCGTATCGTCCGACACAGCAGTCGCATCGCCTCCCATGATCCCGGCCAGCGACTCGACTTGACGATCGTCAGCGATCACGCCAACTTTTTCATCGACGGTGACGGTACTTCCGTTGAGCAGCTTCAGCGACTCGCCAGACTTGCCCCAGCGAATATCCAGCCCGCCGTGAATTTTCTCGAGATCAAAAATATGCGACGGCTGTCCCAGCTCAAACATCACATAGTTGGAAATGTCCACCAGCGCCGTCACACTGCGCTGACCGCAGCGCGCAAGTCGATCCACCATCCACGGCGGCGTAGCGGCTTTGGTGTTCACATTGCGCACCACGCGACCGGAAAAGCGACCGCACAAATCAGGCGCGCTGATCGTGACCGGAAGATGGCTTGCATCGCCGACAGCAACGGCGGGGTGCACCGGCGTTTTCAATGGCGCGCCCGTTAAAGCAGCTAGTTCACGCGCAACACCATAGACACTCAGGCAATGCGCCAGATTCGGCGTGAGCTTCAACGTGAACAGCATGTCATCGAGATGAAGGTGTTCGCGAATGTTCTGGCCCAGCAGCGCGTCGGCAGCCAGTTCCAGCAAGCCGCCGTGATCCTCCGAGAGTTTGAGTTCGCGGGCCGAGCACAACATACCCTGGCTTTCAACACCCCGCAGCAGGCCGCTTTTAATGAAGAAAGGCTTGCCGTCTTCACCAGGTGGCAACTCGGCGCCCACCAGTGCGCAAGGCACCTTGATGCCGACTCTCGCATTGGGTGCGCCGCAAACAATGTTCAGCAGACTGCCCTGCCCCACATCGACCTGGCACACGCGAAGCCTGTCGGCATTGGGGTGCTGAACCGCCCCTTTAATTTCTCCAACCACTATTTTGGCGAACGGTGGAGCGACGGGCTTGATTTCTTCCACCTCGAGCCCCGCCATGGTCAGCGTGTCGGCAAGCTGCTGGGTATCAAGTGGCGGGTTGCAGAATTCGCGCAGCCAGGATTCTGGAAATTGCATGTTGGTGTCTGTTCTTGTTGAAGATGTTTTATGACTGGAATTGCGACAGGAAGCGAATATCGCCATCAAAAAACAGACGCAGGTCGTTCACGCCGTAGCGCAGCATGGTCAGCCGGTCCGGCCCCATGCCAAAGGCAAAACCAATGTACTTCTCTGGGTCAAGACCCATATTGCGCACGACATTGGGGTGTACCTGCCCCGAGCCCGCGACTTCCAGCCAGCGCCCAGCCAATGGACCGTGCTGGAACTGGATGTCGATCTCGGCGCTGGGCTCGGTGAAAGGGAAAAAACTCGGCCTGAAGCGCAGCACGAGATCATTCGACTCGAAGAACCGCCGACAAAAATCAGTGAACACGTACTTCAGATCCTTGAAGCTCACGTTTTCGCCCAGCCACAGGCCTTCGCATTGGTGAAACATCGGTGAATGTGTCGCGTCGTTGTCCACCCGGTAGGTGCGGCCGGGGGCGATGACACGGATCTCGGGCATATCGCCGGCATACAGCGCATCGGAAAGCCCGTCTTGCCGGTGATTTCGAACGTGCGCCCGCGCATGGCGAATCTGCATCGGGCTGGTGTGCGGACGCAGGTTGTAATAGATGCCATCTTCACCTTTGGTATCGATGTAAAACGTGTCCTGCATCGAACGTGCGGGATGGTCTGGCGGGTTGTTCAGCGCCGTAAAACTAAACCAGTCACTTTCAATCTCCGGGCCGTCGGCGACATCGAAACCCATGGAGCCAAAGATGGATTCGATGCGCTCCAGCGTCAGAGAGACAGGGTGCAATCCGCCTTGCGGGCGCTGGCGCCCCGGCAAACTCACGTCCAGCGCTTCAGCCTTCAACTGGCTTTCAAGCTCGGCGTTGGCTAAAGCCTGCCTGCGTGCGTTCAGCGCTGCCTCAATGGCCTGCTTGGCCAGATTAATGGCAGCTCCACGGGATTTTTTCTCTTCTACGCTGAGCGCAGCCATGCCCTTCATCAACTCTGTCACGCGCCCTGATTTACCCAGAAACTGCGCCTTGGCATTTTCCAGGTCGGCCGGTGTCATGGCTTGCTCAAAACTGGTGGTGGCATTGCCAACCAGTTCGTTCAGGGCATCAGGTTGCGTCATAAGTTTTCTTGTGCTGGATAAGATGATGGCGGCTCGAGATCAAGGAAAATCACGATCACCACGAAAAAGGGCCAGAGCCTTTTCAAGCTCCAGCCCTTTGATTTCTTGCGCAAGCAGCTATTAATTGAGTAGCAACTTGACAGAGCCTGCGCTGAAAATCAGGCTGCCAGCTTGGCTTTAACCTGGTCGACGATAGCGCCAAAAGCAGCACTGTCGTGGATGGCCATGTCAGACAGCACCTTGCGGTCGATCTCGATGCCGGCCTTCTTCAGACCATTGGCAAACTGGCTGTAGGTCATGCCGAACGAACGGCTGGCCGCATTGATACGGGCGATCCACAACTGGCGGAACACACGCTTCTTGGTACGGCGGTCACGGTAGGCATATTGCCCGGCCTTCATCACCGCTTCTTTGGCGATGCGGAAGACGTTACCGCGGCGACCGCGGAAACCTTTTGCAAGGGCTAAAACTTTTTTGTGGCGGGCGCGAGCCGTTACACCACGTTTGACGCGAGGCATGTGATTACTCCTTGTTCGTCGTTAATTAAATGCCACGGCCGGGCAGCATCTGTGCAATGTGACCCATATTGGTCTCATGAACAGCCACTGATCCACGCAGGTGACGTTTGTTTTTGGTGGTCTTCTTGGTCAGGATGTGACGTTTGAAGGCTTGACCGCGCTTGACGGTGCCACCTGGACGAACGCGGAAACGCTTTTTAGCGCCGCTCTTGGTCTTCATTTTGGGCAT
>JANNKV010000317.1:0-33163 GCA_031396485.1 Polaromonas sp.
GCGGCTGTGCAAGCAGTTCAACGTCGACGACGAACGCTTTCCGCCCAAGCAGTTGATGTATTTCATTGCCGGCTGCAAGGAAGAAGGCCAGCGGCCGAAAGATGTGCCGGTGCGTGATGAAGAAGGCCGCAAGAAAGTAGAAATCTATGCGCTCTATGAAGACCAGTGCCAGCGCGAAGGCGTGGTTGATTTTGGCGAGTTGATGCTGCGGAGCTATGAGCTGCTGCGAGACAACGCGCCGGTGCGTGAGCACTACCAGCGGCGCTTTCGCCACATCCTGATCGACGAGTTTCAGGACACCAACAAGCTGCAGTACGCGTGGATAAAAATGCTGGCCGGGCAGGGCGCTGATGCGGCGTCGAATGAGCACGCCATGCCTGGGGGCTCTGTTATTGCGGTCGGCGACGACGACCAGAGCATTTACGCCTTTCGCGGCGCGCGCGTCGGCAACATGGCTGATTTTGTGCGCGAGTTCAACGTGACGCATCAGATCAAGCTGGAGCGCAACTACCGCAGCTTCGGCAACATTCTCGATTCAGCCAACGCGCTGATCGGCCACAACACGAAGCGTCTGGGCAAAAACCTGAGCACCGACGCCGGCCCTGGCGAGCCAGTGCGGGTGTATGAATCGACCAGTGATTTTGCCGAGGCGCATTGGTTCGTCGATGAAGTCAAGCAGCTGGTGCGTGACGGCACCGATCGCAAAGAGATTGCGCTGCTCTACCGCAGCAACGCGCAAAGCCGGGTGATGGAAACCGCGCTGTTCAATGCCGGCGTGCCGTACCGCGTGTATGGCGGCCTGCGCTTCTTCGAGCGCGCCGAGATCAAGCACGCGCTGGCGTACCTGCGCCTGCTGGAGAATCCGAACGACGACACCAGTTTCATGCGCGTGGTGAACTTTCCGCCGCGCGGCATCGGCGCGCGCAGCATTGAGCAGTTGCAGGACATCGCGCGCAGCTCGGGCTGTTCACTGAGCGATGCGGTCAGTGCGGTGCCGGGAAAAGCGGGCGCGAACCTGGGCGCCTTTGTCGCCAAACTCGACGTGCTGCGCGAGCAGACCAGTGGTTTGACGCTGCGGGAAATCATTGAGCTGGTGCTGCAGCACAGCGGGCTGGAAGAGCATTACAAGGCCGAGAAAGAAGGCCAGGACCGGCTGGAAAATCTGGCCGAACTGGTCAACGCCGCCGAGTCCTTCGTCAGCCAGGAAGGCTTTGGCCGCGATGCTGTGGCGCTGCCGGTCGATGAACTGGGCGAGGCGCAGAACTCATCGCTGCGTCAGTCGCCGCTACGGCAATCGCCCGCCAGTCAGGGGCTCGATTCCACCGCCGAGATTCTCGACCAGCCGCTGCCCGAGCTGTTGGCGCCTGACGCGGACACCGGCGAAACGCTTTCGCCGTTGGTTGCATTCCTCACGCACGCGGCGCTCGAATCGGGCGACAACCAGGCGCAGGCCGGGCAAGACGCAGTGCAGTTGATGACGGTCCATTCATCGAAAGGGCTGGAGTTTGATTGCGTCTTCATCACCGGCCTTGAGGAGGGCCTGTTCCCGCACGAAAATTCGATGAGCGACCACGACGGCCTGGAAGAAGAACGCCGGCTGATGTATGTCGCAATCACGCGTGCGCGCAGGCGCCTATACCTCAGCCACTCGCAGACGCGCATGCTGCACGGCCAGACGCGCTATCACCTGAAAAGTCGCTTCTTCGACGAGCTGCCCGAAGCGGCGCTGAAATGGATCACACCGAAGCATGCGGGCTTCTCATCGGGGCTCGGTGGCGGTGCATCGCCGTGGGGCTCTGCTACTAAATCAGGAGCTGCTGGCGCACGTTCTGACTGGGCCAGCAGCGTATTTTCCTCAAAATCCGGGCAATCCGAGCGTTTTGCCAACCCTGCGGTGCCGCCGCAGCGTGAAGCACCCGCGCATGGCTTGAAAGCCGGTACCAACGTGTTTCACGCCAAGTTCGGCGAAGGCCGCGTGCAGATGCTCGAAGGCAGCGGCGACGATGCGCGGGCGCAGATCAATTTCACCCGTCATGGCGTGAAGTGGCTGGCGCTGAGTGTGGCGAAGTTGACCGTGGTCAGTTGATTAAAAACCGCATGCCGCTGCGGCCCGTCTTGACGGCGTTGACCCCTCACCTTCCTGTACGGCATGCTATAAATTTAGTAGCTGCTCACGCAGGTTTCTTATGGGCTAGGAGTCTGGGCGGCAGAAGGCGTCGAAGCGAAAAGTGGCCCCAGCGAGGCTAGTTTTTGACGATTTCGCCGCCGAATATCTGGATATTTGGCAAGGAAGCGGCGAAAAATAGGCCGCTGCGGACACTTTGCAGCCGACGTCCTTCTGCCGCCCAGACTCCTATAGGCCAATTTGATGCATGAAATGGCATCTGGCGAGCCGGCACCGTCTTCCAGAAAGGCCTTTACTTGTTTTTTGCCTTGTAGGTGGCCAGCGACTTCGCCAGGTCGTCGTATTCTTCGCACGCGCTACTCCCACAAATGGTTTTCAGGCGCGCGAGGTGCTCTTCCGCCTTGGCCGGTTTTCCGTCCATCAGGTAGGCCTCGCCGATGTACTCGTGCGCGCCTTTGTGGTTCGGGTTCAATTTCAGGGCGTTGTTGTAGTGCTCGAACGCTCTCGGCAGGTCGGGCGTGACCTGCTTGCGAAAGGAAAAAGCCAGCAGGTTGTGGGCGTCGGCATTGCCCGGTTGCTCCTTCACGGCGGTGCTCAGTTCGCTGATCGCCTTCTTCCAGTCCGATGCCTTGATGGCCGCCCGGCCCGAGGTCATGCGGTCAAGTTTCGGCGCCGCAGCGGGCGTGGGGTCGGGTGTCGTGTCGGCAGCCCATGCGCCCGGGCTTGCAAGAAAAAGGCCTGCAACGCAGCAGAAAGTTGAAAGTGGGCTGGACATTGATGAACGCATGCAGTGCTCCTTTTTGAATACTGAACCGCAGAATGACGGTCCTGCTGGATACGCAGACCCGGGGCAAATGGATCAAGCAATTTCAGCATCGATCTTTTCCACCGCGTCATCGACAAAACTGTCCTTGAAGGTGAAATAGATCGACGTGAAAAACATCGCGACGATGACCAGTGCCACCGGAAACATCGCCACGGCCGCCACGCTGGCGTTGCCCAGCAAGGCAGCGATGATCGACACCACCACTGCAGCCAGCACGAAGATGCCGATCCAGGCCAGGCCGAAAACGGTCAGTGCGCCCATGTTTTTGTAGCACGCCATGAAGCTGAAAAACAGGCTCTTGACCGGTGAAATACCGTGCCAGTGCACCAGCGCCGGTGCGTGCCAGAAGAGCAGCGACAGCGGTAAATAGAGCGCCAGCGTGACCCACATCGCTGCCTGAAAGTCGCTGCGCATCACCAATTCCTCGGTGATCTTGCCGCCCACAAGATAAAGCTTGGCGAATTGACCGCCATCGATCAGCGCCGATATGCCCATCATGATCAAAAAACCGACCGCATACAGCGCGCCCAGCACCATCATGGCCTGCTTGCGCTGCTGCCCGGCGCGAAAGGCGCTGATCAGGATCGAAGGCATGGGGAATTTCCCTTTGCTGGCTTCCTGGGTGGCCGCCATAAGCCCCAGCGTGGCAGCGGGCAGCAAAGCCAGCGCCAGCGCCGCGCCGACGAAGGGCACCAGCGTGGCCAGCGACAGCACGGCCATGAACATGAAAAACAGGCCGGACATGGCCAGCGGCTGACCGAAGAATGTCTTGATGCCCAGCTTGACCCAGAGGAGACCGGTGCGCGCGGGAACGATATTGAGTTTCATGGAGTTGGGTTCAGCCGGCAATGCGAATAATCAGGAAGCGGTGGAGAAAAAGAGGCTGGGAACGGTAAAACGGTGACCCGCACGACAGGCTTGGGTGCAGAGTTTGCCCTAAAGCAGGCTGGCGGGCGGCAACAGGTACTTCATCAGCCTGCCACCCTGCCGGGCTTTTCAGCCCGAAAGGCTATACGGACGCACCAGACGTGCGCGCAGCACGCGCTCAAAATGCGTCGGATCATGCGGGCTCAAGACCGCCGCCTCGCGTGGCAAATGGAAGTCCCACAAACGCGACAGCCAGAACCGCAGCGCAGCGGCACGTTGCAGCGCCGGCAGCAGGCTGCGTTCCTGCGGCCTCAAGGGGCGCACACGCTGGTAGGCCGACATGAAGGCGTCGGCGCGTTCGTCCAGACTGGCGCCGCTGGCCAGGTCAACGCACCAGTCGTTCAGGCATACGCCAATGTCGAACAAAAAGGTGTCGCAGCCGGCAAAGTAAAAATCGAAAAATCCGGTGAGTTGGCCGTCCTCGAACATTACGTTGTCACGAAACAGGTCAGCGTGCACGGCGCCTTGCGGCAAGCCCCGGTAGGCTGACGAGTGGGCAATATGATTTTGGTAGGCCAGTTCGGACAGCAGCAGGCTGCGCTGCTCCGGCGTGGTGTGCGGCAAAACGCTCGGCACGGTCTGGTTCCACCAGGGCAAGCCGCGCAGATTGTCTTGCGCCCGCGGGTAGTCCAGGCCCGCCAGGTGCATGCGGGCCAGCATGTCGCCGACGGCGGCACAGTGGGCAGCGGTCGGTTGCAGCTCGCTGTGGCCGCGCAGCTTGTTGACGACGGCGGCGGGTTTGCCTTTGAGCCGGTGCAGGATTTCCCCCGACGCGCTGGCCGCCGGGTCGGGCACCGGAATGCCGCGCGCGGCCAGGTGCTTCATCAGGTGCAGGTAAAACGGCAGTTGCTCGAAGCTCAGGCGCTCAAACAGCGTCAGGACGTAATGGCCCTGGTCGGTATCGACAAAGTAATTGGTGTTCTCGATGCCGCCAGCGGCACCCTTGATGTTTTGCAGTTGCCCCAGATGAAGGGCGCTCAGGAACGCTGCAGCCTCGTCAAACGAGACTTCGGTAAATACGGCCATGCGTGAAAAGTAACCTCGGCGCGAAAATCAGAATTTAAAGAAGTTCCAGACGCGCGAACCGTTGGTGTCGTTGCTGGTGGCGGGTGGCGGGGTACCGCGGGCGCCTTCCGGCGGCTTGACTTCGTAGGCCGGGACGGTAGTTTTGGGCTGGACCGAGATCTGTTTGGTCTCGCCGCCCACCCGCAACTCATCAATGCGCGAACCGGCATCTTCGGTGCGGATGCGCTGGATTGTGGGGTCTCCCCGGCCAGGCGGGCTGGGTGCGGCCTCTGCGCGGACGGGCGCGGCCGGCTTTCCTGGCGAAGGCGCCGGCGTTTGGGCCAAAACCGCAGCCAGCGGCAGCGCTGTGATCACAGCGGCAAAGATGGAGCGCAGGCGGATCGGGCGCAGGGCGGTTTTCATACCGGTATTGTAGGCTCGTGGGGGCGGTTTTGCCCGCCAAAAGTGCAGCTAATACAGCGCCCGATTTCCCCGACAATGAGCCCATGAGCCTTGAGAAAAAAACACTGCTGCTGGTCGATGGTTCCAGCTACCTTTACCGCGCCTTTCATGCCATGCCCGACCTGCGGGTGACACCCGGCGACCCGCTCAGCCCCGCCACCGGCGCCATTCGCGGCATGATCAACATGATGCAGAAGCTGCGCAAGGACGTGCGCGCCGACTATGCGGTGTGCGTATTCGATGCCAAGGGCCCGACTTTTCGGGATGCGCTCTACCCCGACTACAAGGCCCAGCGTTCGGCCATGCCTGACGACCTGCGCAGCCAGATCGAGGCGATCCATGAAGTGGTGCGTCTGCTGGGCTGGAAAGTGCTCGACGTCCCCGGCGTGGAAGCCGACGACGTGATCGGCACGCTTGCCTGCATCGCCTCGCTGCAGAAAATCGAAGTCATCATCTCCAGCGGCGACAAGGATTTGAGCCAGCTGGTCGACGAGCACATCACCGTCATCGACACCATGAACGACCGCCGCCGCGACCTGGCCGGTGTCGAAGCTGAATTTGGTGTGCCGCCGCGCCTGATGGTCGACTACCAGACGCTGGTGGGTGATGCAGTCGACAACGTGCCCGGCGTGCCGAAAGTGGGACCCAAAACGGCGGTGAAGTGGCTGCTCGAATATGGTTCGCTCGACGCGCTGGTCGAGAAAGCGGGCGACATCAAGGGCGTGGTGGGTGACAACCTGCGCGCCTCGCTCGACTGGCTGCCCAAAGGCCGCGAGTTGCTGACGATCAAAAAAGACTGCGAGCTGGGTGACTACATCGACGGCCTGCCTGCTATGGATTCAATAGCTATCGGCGCACAGGATACCGAGGCTTTGAAGGCTTTCTATGAAAAATACGGCTTCAAGGGGCTGGTCCGGCAGATTGACCTTGAGAGCGCGCCGCCTGAGCTGATCGGACACAAGGAAGGCCGCCAGACCCCAAGCCGCTCGGCCAATGGCTCGCCTGGCTTGTTTGACGAACCCGAGGTGGCAGACAAACCACTGGCCGAACGCGCCACCAACCTGAAGTACGACACGATTTTTTCGTGGGAAGCGCTGGATGCGTGGCTGGTCAAAATCGAGGCCGCCGAGCTGGCCGCGGTCGACACCGAAACCACATCGCTCGATGAAATGCGCGCCGAGATCGTCGGCATCAGTTTCAGCGTCACGCCCGGTGAAGCGGCCTACATTCCGCTGACGCATGACTACCCCGACGCGCCGGTGCAGCTGCCGCGCGACGAGGTACTGGCCCGCCTCAAGCCCTGGCTGGAAAACCCGGCGAAGGCCAAACTCGGCCAGCACGTCAAATACGACCGCCACGTGTTTGCCAACCACGGCATTGACGTGCAGGGCTATGCGCATGACACCATGCTGCAAAGTTACGTGCTGGAAGTGCACAAACCGCACGGCCTGGCCAGTCTGGCCGAACGTCACACCGGGCGCAGCGGCATCAACTACGAAGACCTGTGCGGCAAGGGCGCGCATCAGATCAAGTTCAATCAGGTTGATATCGTCAAGGCCGCCGAGTATTCATGCGAAGACTCCGACCAGACGCTGGACGTGCACCGCGTGCTGTGGCCGCTGCTGGAAAAAGACGCGAAGCTGCGCTTCATCTACGAGCTCGAAATGAAGAGCAGCGAGTCTCTCTACCGCATCGAGCGCAACGGCGTGCTGATTGATGCACCGATACTGGCCAAACAAAGCGGTGAGCTGGGCGCGCGCATTTTGCAACTGGAAGGTGAAGCGCACGAACTGGCGGGCCAGCCGTTCAATCTGGGCTCGCCCAAGCAGATTGGCGAGATTTTTTTCACCAAACTGGGTTTGCCGGTGGTCAAGAAAACGCCCAGCGGCGCGCCGTCCACCGACGAAGAAGTACTGGAGAAGCTGGCGGAAGACTACCCGCTGCCCGCCAAGATTCTGGAGCACCGGGGCTTGTCCAAACTCAAGGGCACCTACACCGACAAGCTGGCCCAGCTCGCGCACCCGCGCACCGGCCGCGTGCACACGCATTACGCGCAGGCGGTGGCGGTGACGGGACGGCTTTCAAGTAACGACCCGAACCTGCAAAATATTCCGGTCAAGACTGCCGAGGGCAGGCGTGTGCGCGAGGCTTTTGTCGCACCCGCCGGCAGCTTCATTGCCAGCGCGGACTATTCGCAGATCGAGCTGCGCATCATGGCGCACATCAGCGAAGACGAGGCGCTGCTGCGCGCGTTTCTGGAAGGCATCGACGTGCACCGTGCCACTGCCGCAGAGGTGTTTGGCGTCGCAGTGAACCAGGTCAGCAGCGAGCAGCGCCGCTACGCCAAGGTCATCAACTTCGGGCTGATCTACGGCATGAGCAGCTTTGGCCTGGCGCGCAATCTGGGCATCGAAACCAAGGCAGCCGCAGCTTATATCGACAAGTATTTTCAGCGCTACCCCGGCGTAAAAAGCTACATGGACGAAACGCGGCTGTCGGCGAAAAGCAAAGGTTATGTCGAGACCGTATTCGGCCGTCGCCTCTATCTGCCTGAGATCAATTCACCGAACGGCCCGCGCCGTGGCGGTGCCGAGCGCGCTGCCATCAATGCGCCCATGCAGGGCACGGCAGCCGACCTGATCAAGCTCAGCATGAACAAGGTGCAGCAGGTGTTCGACGACGAAAAGCGGGCGACCAAAATGATCATGCAGGTGCATGACGAACTGGTGTTTGAAGTACCTGAAGCCGAGGTCGAATGGGTGAAAACCGAAATCCCGCGTCTCATGGCCGGGGTGGCTGATCTGAAGGTGCCGTTGCTGGCGGAGATTGGTGTGGGTGAGAACTGGGAAAAGGCGCACTAGCGGTCAATGGGCGCCTGCTGGCCTCCTGCCGCATTGCCCGAACCCGTCTTGATCCGGGTCAAGATTTTGCGTTCTCCTGGGGACCCTCTGCATAACCCTGGCGGGACTGTGGCAGGTGGATCGGGATGGGATGCAAGGCGCCTTTTCTTGCCAATAGCCCCGCTATTGGCAAGAAAAGCAACGCCGCAGACCGCCCGAGCCCGCCTGATCACAGACCGCAGGGGGTTATGCAGAGAGTCCTTAGGGTTTTCTGGGTCAGATCCGGCCCGCATTGGGGCAATATTCGAAGGTGCTTTCGACCCCGGTAAAAATACTCAAAAGGAGACAAACATGACCCAGAACGTCGACAAAACCAAACGCGGATTTTTGCAATCCGGCGCATTGATGACCACCGGCGCGGTGGTCGGATGTGCCGCGCCGGGCATTGCGGCGAATGCACCTTCCACGCCTTTTGGCGTGGCGCAAATCTATGTGCCGATTGCCGGCAGCACCGACATGTTCCCGGTGCGCCGCATTTACTGCATCGGCCGCAACTATGCGGCGCATGCCATCGAAATGGGGTCTGACCCGACGCGCGAGCCGCCGTTCTTTTTCCAGAAGCCGACGGATGCGATTCAGGTCGTGATGCCGGGCAAGGTGGCTGATCACCGCTATCCGTCGCTGACAAAAAACTACCACTACGAAGTCGAACTCGTCGCAGCGATTTCAAAAGGCGGGCGCAATATTCCGATGGCCACGGCGCTTGAGCATGTCTACGGCTACGCGCTGGGGCTGGACATGACGCGCCGCGACCTGCAGCGCGGCATGGGTGACCAGAAAAAACCGTGGGAAATCGGCAAGAGTTTCGACAGCTCGGCGCCCATTGGCCAGATTCACAAGGTGGCGCAGACCGGCCATTACACCAAGGGCACGATCTGGCTCAAGGTCAATGGCACCATCAAGCAGCAGGCCACGCTGAACCACATGATCTGGTCGGTGGCCGAACAAATCTCGAAGTTGTCGGAAGCGTTCGAGCTGTTCCCCGGCGACATCATCTATTCGGGCACGCCGGAAAACGTCGGTCCGGTTGTCAAGGGCGACGTGATCGAGTGCCACATCGACGGGCTGCCGGAGCTGAGCGTCAAGATTGTTTGATGCCCGCAGGTGGGTGGGGCATCTGCCGGCTTCAAATGGCCAGCAGGCTCTTCCACGCGGCTCGTAACTTCTTCTGGTCAGGTAAGCCCAAGCCGCCGGCTTTTCGGATGACAAGGCGGTGGTCCAGCGTAAAAAGCTTCAGCCTGATGATGCATTCAGTAGGCAGACCGGCGGTCTCCAGATCAGCAATGACATGGTCACCCAGCCAGGCTGACTGCTCAGCCGACGTGATCATGGCCAGAACGCTGTGCTGTGACGCCTGATTGAATGAGCTGCTACTGAGGACCAGCGCCGGTCGGCGTTTTGTGGCATTACGGTCAGTGAACGGAAACGGGACCACCACCACATCGAAGGGATCTAGGGAAAGGTCCGCCATCACAAATTTTTGAAGGCCTGGTCGTCTTGTTCGCTCGACCATTCGGCGAGCGTTCCTTCCAGGGCTTGCGTGAACGCCAGATCCAGCGGCGTGGCGCGACGAAGGCGGACTTCGTTGCCTTCGATCTCGAAACCCACCATGTCACCGGCTTTCAGCTGCAGCACCTTGCGAACGCTGGTAGGTACCGTGGCCTGGTACTTGGTGGTGAGTCTGGATGTCTGTAGCATGGTATTACTTCCTTACTTTATTTCAAGTATACCCATAGGTATGCCATCAGGCAATGGGTCAGCTCACCGGGTGAATCACCTTGGTGTACGGATGCGGCTCGCCTTCAGCCCACCAGTTGGCCCAGTAGCGGCCTGCGCCGCTGGGCTCGTCAGGCTGCAGGGTCAGGAAATTGCGGCAGCCGATCATGCGGTGCGTGGTGGTTGGAAACTGGTACATCGTGCGGGTGTACCAGTCCATCTCGGTCCACTCCACCAGCTCGGGTACCAGCGCCCACATGGCGTCGCTGTAGACCTGGTCGCCGCCGAGCAGCAACAGATCGAACGGCCCATAAGCCTGGTTGTCCACGCGATCCTGCAACGTGTGAAGCCGGCCCAGGCGCGCCCACAGCCCGTGCGGCGCGGTCATTTTTTTCAGCGCGCGCAGGTCTGAAAAACCATTGCAGGAGGCATACGCCATGCTCGGCATGCTGCCCCTGGCGGGAACGCTGAAGCCGAAGCTTTGTCCGTCGATCTCGCCTTCGATGCTTTGCCTGCCGGCTGTTTGCGGCACCGCGAAATCGAAGCGCCACGCCGTACAGGGCTGCCCTGGCACCGCGATGGATGTGCGCGTGACGGGCAGGGCTGCTGCATTGAAGCTGAGGCTGAGGCTGGGTTCGGCGTCGGCCGCATCCGTCACGACCAGGACGCTGACACAACTTGGCTGTCCCTGCATCCTAAAAATTGCAGTAAAGGGCCCAGTTTTTGCATGCTGCCTCCGTGGTTTTGTTTGCCGGCGATTGTGGCATTCGCAGAACCGGGCGGAGGCGAAAACTGTTACGCCGCGTTGTTCAATCAAGTCGGCATTCAGGAGTTAATGCCCGGTCGGTCTGCAAGAACTTTTGATTCTGTACAGACTCCGTGCCCGGTTGCCGAAATTTTTTCAATCAACCAAGAACAACCAACCAGAACAACCAACCAAGAACAACCAACCAAGAACAATCATCATGCTGAACAACAACCTGAAAAATGAATTCGATTCCCTGCTGCCGGGTACGAGCACCGACGTGGGCGCCAGCCGCCGTACCGCACTCAAGACGGCCCTGGGCGTTGGCTATGCGGCCACTGCCATGCCCATCATGGCGCAGACAGCCATCAAAACCTCATCAGACGGTTTGAAGACCGGCGAGACGACCTATGAGGTCAACGGTTTTAAAGTGCCGGCTTTCTATGCGGCGCCAGCTGGCAAAACCAACCTGCCGGTCGTCCTGGTGATCCAGGAAATCTTCGGCGTGCACGAATACATCGCAGACACCGCCCGCCGCTTCGCCAAAGCCGGCTACCTGGCGATTGCCCCCGAGCTGTATGCGCGCCAGGGCGACCCCGCCAAATACGCCGAGATCGCCAAGCTGATGGCCGAGGTGGTGGCCAAGGTGCCCGACGAGCAGGTCATGGCTGACCTCGACGGCGCGGTGAAATGGGCTGGTGCCAACGGCGGCAACCTGCGCAAGGTCGGCATCACCGGCTTTTGCTGGGGTGGCCGCATCACCTGGCTGTATGCCGAACAGAGCAAGAACGTCAAGGCGGGCGTGGCCTGGTACGGCCGTCTGGTCGGCCAGTCCTCAGCGCTCACGCCGAAGCATCCGGTTGATCTGGCAGCCGGCGTGAAGGCACCCGTGTTGGGGCTGTACGGCGGGCAGGACGGCGGCATTCCGCTGACCACGGTCAACCAGATGAAAGATGCGCTGGCTGATTCAGGGGCCAAAGGCAACAAGGCGGCCGGGGCGTCAGAGTTCGTCGTCTACAAAGACGCCCCCCACGCCTTCCACGCCGACTACCGGCCCAGCTACCGCAAGGCCGCCGCAGACGACGGTTTTCAGCGTGCGATAGCGTGGTTCAAGATCCACGGCGTGGCCTGACACTGATTTTTTTGGCGCCCGTGTCAAATCAGCCGCTCCCGTTTTCGGGCAGCGGCTTTTTTTGTGAGTGCGCTGAGGGCAGTCAGGCCCGCTTGATAAGATAATGACCCCCGGCGGTCAAAACTGCCGCCCTTCACCGGGCCGCGCTTGCCGATTGCCACTACCCGCTTTCAGCGTGTTTACCAATGATTTAGGGCTCTAGCCCAGATAGAACGGGCGCTAGCAGCTATGGTTTTAATAGCAATCTTGATCGGCACGCTGGTGGCCGGCATCGGCAGTGTCTGGCTGGCGGCGCTGCTTGGCTTTGGCCTGCTGGCCCGCTACACCCAGCACATGCTCAGTCTGGCCGCTGGCGCCCTGCTGGCCACCGCCTTCATGCATTTGCTGCCCGAGGCTTTCGAAAGCCAGGCCAGCGCGCATGACCTTTTTGCCACGCTGCTGGTCGGCCTGGTGTTTTTCTTCCTGCTCGACAAGGCCCAGCTCTGGCACCACGGGCATGAACACCATGAACAGGTGTCGCTCAAACCAGGGCGTTTGCCGCGTGATGCCGACACCGGCGTCACGCCGCTGCGCACCAATAACTCCATACGCGGCGAGCTGGTCGACCCCGATGCCAAGCAACGGGCTCATGACCACCGGCATGCCGATCATCACCATCATCAGCACAGCAGCAACACGGGCGGCGCCTGGGCGGTGCTGGCCGGTGACAGCGTGCATGCCTTCGGCGATGGTATTTTGATCGCCTCGGCGTTCATGGCCGACATCCGGCTGGGCTTCGTGGCGGCGCTGGCCGTACTGGTGCATGAAGTGCCGCATCACATGGGCGACTTGATCGTGCTGCGCCAGACTTCAACCAACCGCCGCGCCGCGTTCATCAAGGTGTCGCTGGCGGGTTCCGTCACCGCGCTCGGCGGTGTGATTGGCTACGCACTGGTCGACCAGCTCTACGGTTTTCTGCCGTTTTTTCTGGTGATCGCGTCCAGCAGTTTTGTCTATGTGGCTTTGGCCGATTTGATTCCGCAACTCCAGAAACGCCTCAGCGCCAAAGAGACTGCCGCACAAATCGTCTGGCTGGCGATTGGCATCGGTCTGGTGAAGCTGGTTGGCTGGTTGGCGCACAGTCAATAAGTCAGAGACTGCGGCGGTGCGTTCAGTACCGTGCCAGGCGCTACTAATTTAATAGCTGCTTGCGCAAGGTTTACCTGGGCTAGCGGCCGATTCGGCTAGAAATTTCGCTAAAAACGGTATTTACAACCCGGCTGCGGCCAGCTCGGCCCGCGTCGGCAAGCCTTCGCTGTCGCCCAGCACCTGCACGGCGCGTGCGCCTATCCAGGCGCCGCGTTTGACGGCTTCCGGCACGCTCAGGCCATCGAGCAAGCCGCTGATCACACCGACTGCAAAACCATCGCCGGCACCGACGGTATCGATGACTTTTTCAACCGGAAAGCCGGCCACGAAGCCGGTTCCCGCCACGCCATCAAAATAAGCGCCTTCCTTGCCGAGCTTGACGACGACCAGGCTGGCACCGCGCTCGCGGTAAAAACGGGCGATGCCTTCGGCGCTGCTCTCGCCAGTCAGCAGGCGGCCTTCGTCGATGCCAGGCAGCACCCAGTCGGCCCTCGCAGCCAGGTCATTCACGCTGGCCCGCATGTGTTCGGGCGACGCCCACAGCGTGGGCCGCAGGTTGGGGTCGAACGAGACGCTGCGCCCGGCGGCGCGCATCACATCCATGCTTTGCCGTGCGGCGGCCAGCGTGGTGGCAGAGACCGCTGCGAACACGCCAGTGGCGTGCAGGTGACGGGCGCTGAGCAACCATGCCGGGTCAATGTTGGCGGGGCCCATGCGGCTCGCGGCCGAACCCTTGCGGTGGTATTCGACGGGCGGGTCGCTGCCGTCCAGGGTTTTGCCCTTGAACATGAAGCCTGTTCCCGCTTCCGCGTCAAATGTCACCTTCGAGCAGTCAATGCCTTCACCTGTCATGGTGGCCAGCAGAAACCGGCCCATCGAATCGGTGCCCAGCCGGCTGGCCCAGCCTACTTTCAGCCCCAACCGTGCCAGTCCGATGGCGACATTGGTTTCTGCGCCGGCGCTGCGTTTATGAAAGCTCTCCACCTGCTCCAGCGGGCCGGGCTGGTCGGCGACCAGTAACAGCATGGCTTCGCCGAAGGTGATCATGTCGAGGGGAAATGTCATGGAAGCTCGCGGGCGTGTGTGGGTGTATGGATATGGGGGTATCGGGGTATCGGGTGCGGGAAGTTGCCCGAATACTAGCCTGTAAAACGGGCTGACCCGCCAATCGCAAACGATCTGGAGGTCACCGGAATCGGGCGGCGGGTGCTCCGTTGTCAGATAGAAATTACATGCACACTGCGCCGCGGCTGATGGTTGTTCACAGGTGCGGGTCCGATCATTGCAATAGTCCTCGTATTTCCGGCGACTGATGTTTACCAGCCCCAACAACCTATCCACCATGAACTTCTGCGCCAACCACCCCTCGTCTCTTCCGCGTGGCGAACATCGGTCGCCAGACAAGCGCCGGTCGCAGGTGGTGGCGTATGTCGCCTTTGCCGGCTCGGTTCTTTTCACGCTGGCGGCGGCGTCTGCGCTGATCACCAGTGATTTGCCTTTGCCGCTGGTGGGGCTCTAATACTGCAGTACAGCAGTACTGCAACCCGAAAATATCGAAACATGAAAGCTTGGCTTCGCACCCATGGTTGCGCTTTGCCCTGGGCACGAATCCATCACTTTCATTGTGTTTCGCTACTTCCGGATTGCCGTACCAAGGCTCTGGGACTCCCGTCCGGCTTTTGTGGTGGTTCCGGTCTGATCCTGGTGCGGCTTGAGCTTTGAGGTGCGGGCAGTTTCGGATTTCAGCGACTCGCCTCACCAGTGCCCGTACTTGTCCGGTACGCGCCCAGTACGCGCCCAATACGTGTTTACGCACTTTTACATTTTCACCACAGACCAACAATGATGGCCACCAATCCCAACACCCCACCGCCGCAACCTGTGCAGCCGCTCTCTACGCCACCAGAGCCCGGAGAGGTCCAGCCGACTCCGTCGCCGATGTAGCAGGTCAGCTGGCGGTCGTCGAAAAATGCCTACAAGGCGGTAAGCCTGCGTCTCATCGGCAAGTGAGGGCATGTTCGCTAAATTAGTGGATCGTTTGCGACCCATTCCAGCTATTTTTCAAAAGGAAACCTCATGATTTCAGTCCAGTTCAAGCCTGTAGCGACGGCAGTTGCGCTTACCGCATTGTTGGCGCTTGGCGCCTGCGGCAAAAAAGTGGATGACACCTCTACGCCTGCACCCATGAGTCCTCCCGCGACCACACCGTCGACCACGCCATCGACTTCGCCGTCCACGATGCCATCGACACCGCCGGCAGACACCAGTACGCCTTCTGGCAGTAGCTCGGGTTCTTCCAGCATGGCAAGTCCTCCGACCGGGGCAGCATCGGCCATGAGTTCGGACAGCACCAATCCGCCTGCGGCCCCTGCCAGCAAATAAGCCGATCAGGCCCGCGCTGAACGGAATTTTGTTTATCGGGCCTGAATCAACCTGGTGCTACCCGCTCGCCTGAGCAGGCCGCGCAATTCAGGTCAAACCCGCCTGTGTCGTTGCATCCGCAGCAGATGGGCGGGTTTGTTTTTTGTCTCTCAGCTTTTCGCTGTGGGGCGGTCGCGGTCGCTGCACCAGTCGCTCCAGCTGCCTGCGTACAGAGCGCTACTTTCCAGACCTGTGAGACCCGCAATCTCCATCGCGATCAGATTGGGCACCGCGCTGACGCCGCTTCCACACTGATGCACCACCGTTGACGGGTCACGGTGGCCCAGCAGGGCTTCAAATTCAGCTTTCAGTTGTGCCGCCGGCTTGAACTTGCCGTCGGGGCCGAAGTTTTCCGTGAAAGGGCGATTCAGCGCGCCCGGAATATGGCCCGCAACCGGGTCCAGCGGTTCGACTTCGCCCCTGAAACGCGGGGCGCCGCGTGCGTCTATGAGGGTCTGGCGCCCAAGCCCGTTCATCACCGCACCGGCGTCGACCAGCTTGACCAGTTCCGGCCCGAGCATGAAGCTGGACTGAAAGTGGGCGGGTTCTTCACCGGTGTTGACGGGCCCGCCCGCGGCCTGCCAGGGCTGCAGGCCGCCGTCGAGCACGGCCACGTTGCGGTGGCCAGCCCACTTCAGCATCCACCACAAGCGGCCGCAGTAGTTGCCGCCGTTGCGGTCATAGACCACGGCCTGCATGTCGTTGCCAAAACCGACGCTGGACAGCCAGGTGGCAAATCGCTCGCGGTTGGGCAACGGATGCCGGCCGCCCGAAGCGGGAGCGTCGGCGCCAGTGGCCGTGATGACACCATGCGCGCCGGGCACGCCATGTTTGGCGCTCAGTGATTTGTCGAGGTCGGCATAGACCGCGCCGGGGATGTGCGCCGAGAGGTAATCCACATGGCCGTCAGACGGCTTCATCAGATCGAAGCTGCAATCAAAGATGCGCAGAGGTTGCTTGCTGGCGACCAGTGCGAGCAGTTCAGTTGCGGAAACAAGGGTGGTGTAGGTCATGGTTTCGCTTTTTCTGGCTATCTTTTTGTCAATCTTCTTGTCAATCTTGTTGGTTGTGGCGCATCAAGTTCGCGGGGTATGAACAATATTTTGCCCCCGGAAGAAACTTCTGGTGCGGGTTTCAATGTTCTTCAGCGGGCGCATTCGGCGCTGCGCGCGCCCGCAGCACCGTGGCCGCGATGGCGCTAACGATGATCAGCGCCATGCCAGCCCAGCCCAGCCACGGAATGTCGTCCCCGAAAAGCGCCATTCCGTAGAACGCAGAAAACACGATGCCTGAATACTGCAGGTTGGCCACCATCAGCGTGCCGCCGTGGTTGGTTGACATCGAATACGCCTTGGTCATGCACATCTGGCCGAGCGAGGCCAGCAGGCCCAGCGGCAACAGCCAGATGGCGTGCTGCCAGTTCCACGGCGACAGGCCTGTGACCGCCATGCCCAGACCGCCCGCCACCGCAGTGCCTACAGCGAAGTAAAACACGGTACGCGAGTCAGGCTCGCCCATGCGGGAGATCGCCATCACCTGCATATAGGCAAACGCCGCGCCCAGACCTGACAGCAGCCCGACAAGGCCGGCAAAGGTCTGGTTCTGGTCGATGGCGGGGCGCAGCAACATGATGACGCCCGCGAAGCTGGCCAAAATGGCCAGCACCAGCGGGCCTTGGGATGTGGCCCCCACTCTCCTTGCTTCGCGTAGTTCGCTGCCCCCCGAGGGGGCTGGCCTTGCTTGGGGCGGCCCGGCGCTGCGGCCGTTCTTGGCGGTTTGGGTGGTTGCTGGTTTCCAGGCCATCAAGGCGCCGCCGACCAGAAACGCGGCAATCCACACACTGCTCATGTAGTTGAGCGTCATCGCAGTGGCCAGCGGGAGGTGGGCAATCGCATAAAACCACGTTGAAAGTGCCACCACGCCGACCACGCTGCGCCACGCGTGCATGGCGGGGTAGCGGGTCACCAGCGAAGTACCGCGCGCATGCGCATAGGCGGCCATGAACACCATGCCCAACACGCCGCGGTAGAAGACCAGCTCGGCGCTGCTGAAGTATTGCGAGGCGAACTTGACGCACACGCCCATGCTGGCGAAGAGGAAGGACGAGGCGATCATCCACAGGGCCTGCATACCGGTATCAGCCTCGTTTTACAAGCAAAACAGGCCTCTAGCCCAGGTAATACCTGCGCGAGAGGCTATTAAAATAATAGCGACCGGAATGCTGGTGGAAGTAGCGCGCAAGGTACGCTTCAGATCATTTGCGTGGTTTTGCTGGCACCCATTTCACGGCGGTACCACTCGTGAAAATGCTGCATGCCGTCTTCCATCGGGCTTTGGTAGGGGCCGAACTCGTTGTCGCCGCGCTGCATCAGCGCCTTGCGGCCGGCGTCCATGCGCAGCGCAATTTCATCGTCTTCCACGCAGGTTTCCATATAGGCGGCCTGCTGCGCCTCGATGAATTCGCGCTCGAAAGCGCAGATCTCTTCGGGGTAGAAAAACTCCACCACGTTCAGGGTTTTGTCCGGTCCCTGCGGGTGCAGCGTGCTCACCACCAGCACATGCGGGTACCACTCGACCATCACGTTGGGGTAGTACGTCAGCCAGATGGCGCCGTACTTGGGCGGCACGCCCTTGCGGTATTGCAGCACCACGTCATGCCACTTTTTGTAGGTGTCAGTGCCCGGCTTGCCGAGCTTGTCGGACACGCCCACGGTCTGCACCGAGTAGTGCGGCGACAGTTCCCACAGCAGGTCGTGGGTGGTGACAAAACTGCCCAGACCGGGGTGGAAGGGGCCGACGTGGTAGTCCTCCAGGTACACCTCGATGAAGGTTTTCCAGTTGTAGTTGCATTCGTGCAGATGCACCTTGTCGAGCTGGTAGCCCGAAAAGTCGAGGTCTGCCATGGGGCCTTGCTCGGCAGACGCCAGGCTGAGCGGCGCCATGTCGCCCGCTACATCGCGCCCGTTGGCCTCGAACACGAGGCCGTTCCAGGTCGTGGTCTTGTAGCGGTTCAGGTTCAGGCAGGGGTCGATCTCGAAGTGCGGCGCGCCGATCAGCTCGCCCGAGGTGTTGTAGGTCCAGCGGTGCAACGGGCAGACGATGTTGCTGTCGGGGCGGCTGCCGAGTGAGCCGCGGCCTTGCAGCATGGTCGATTGGCGGTGGCGGCAGACGTTCGAGATCAGCTCGATGCCAGCGCTGTTGCGCACCAATGCCCGGCCTTCGCCCTCGTGAGGCAACGCGTAGTAGTCGCCCAGATGCGGCACGGCCAGCTCGTGGCCCAGGTAGCGTGGTCCGGTCGCGAACAGTTTTTGCTGCTCCCGCTGATAGAGGCCGGCATCAAAATAGCTCGAAATGGGAAGCTGGCTGGTGGCCTGCAACAGGCGAAGGCTGAGATCAGACATGCGGTTTTCCGTGAACAGGCCGCTGCACAGGCCCCGGGGCGCAGGTGCAGCGGCCAATCGATGGGATACAAAAGTTCAGGTGGTGTCCGGTATGCCGGGCAATCAGGGTATGGCGGTCCGAGATATCAGCAGTAGCGTGTCAGTCTCAGATACGGTTGCACGAGAGAATTCAATTCTACCCGCGGCTTTTCGTGGCGATGCCCCTAACCACCTGGAGCGTATGGCGCCCTGACTCGGTTCCTCCTCCCCGGACGAGGGCTGTTTTGATACGTGGAGCGCAGAAAATGGCTGACCCCGCAAGCGCCTAAAATCGGGCACATTTATCAAAATATGGCAAAAAGCACTTCTTCACCCAAATCTCCGGCCATGGAGGCCAGCGAAGGTCCGGCATTGCCTGCCACCTACGAAGCTGCACTGCAGGAGCTTGAAGCTCTGGTCGGCAGTCTGGAATCGGGCCAGTTGCCGCTCGACCAGCTGCTGACGGGTTACCAGCGCGGTGCGCAACTGCTGGCTTTTTGCAAGGGCCGGCTCGAAGCCGTCGAAACCCAGATCAAGGTGCTCGAGGGCACCGAACTCAAGCCATGGGCCTCCGCCTGAACCGCACGATTGAGACAACAGGTAACCACGATTGAACGCGCCTGAAAAATTACCCGAGTTCGTTTTGCCCGACTGGACTGCGCAGCAGCAGGACAAGGTCGAACGCGCCCTGTCGCGCTGGGTCGCGTGCCCGACAGATGCGCCCGCGCCCGCTGGTCTGGGTGATGCGATGCGCTACGCGGTGCTCGATGGCGGCAAGCGGCTGCGTCCGCTGCTGGTGCTGGCGGCCTGCGAGGCCGTCGACGGCAATCCGGATGCAGCGCTGCGGTCGGCCTGCGCGGTCGAATTGATTCACGCCTATTCGCTGGTGCACGACGACATGCCGTGCATGGACAACGACGTGCTGCGCCGGGGCAAGCCCACGGTTCACGTGAAGTTCGGCGAGGCTCAGGCCCTGCTGGCTGGCGATGCGCTGCAGGCGCTGGCGTTTGAATTTCTCACGCCGGAAGACGGGTCGGTCGACGCCGCAACGCAGGCCCGGCTGTGCCGCATGTTGGCGCAGGCTGCCGGCTTTCAGGGCATGGCCGGTGGTCAGGCGATTGACCTGGCCAGTGTCGGCATGCCGTTGACCTCTGCGCAGCTGCACGACATGCACCGGTTGAAGACCGGGGCCTTGCTGCAGGCCAGTGTCATGATGGGCGCCAGCTGCGGCAGCCCGTCGCTGGCGGTTCAGGCTGCGCTGCGCGACTACGGCGCTGCGGTGGGCCTGGCATTTCAGGTCGTCGACGACATTCTTGATGTGACGGCTGATTCGGCTACCTTGGGTAAAACAGCTGGCAAGGATGCAGCCGCGCAAAAACCCACTTTTGTATCTCTGATGGGGCTGGAAGCGTCCGAAAGCTATGCCCAGCAACTACTGGCGCGGGCCTTGGCCAGTCTCGCCCAGCTCGAAGCCAGCGGGCTTCAAAACACCGCCGCGCTGCGCGGGCTGGCCGACATGCTGGTCAATCGCCGCCACTGAGCAAGCCTTCGTCCATGCCATCACAATGACCACACGATGCACAAACTGCTAGAAACCATCAACAGCCCTGCGGATCTGCGCAAACTGCCGCGCGGCCAGCTCAAGGCGCTGGCCGAAGAACTGCGCGCCTATCTGCTCGACACCGTGTCAAAGACCGGCGGGCACCTCAGTTCGAACCTGGGTACGGTGGAGCTCACCGTGGCGCTGCATTACGTCTTTCATACGCCCGACGACCGGCTGGTGTGGGATGTGGGCCACCAGACCTACCCGCACAAAATTCTGACCGGCCGGCGCGAGCGCATGGGCAGCCTGCGCCAGCTGGGTGGTCTGTCGGGTTTTCCGCGCCGCGACGAGAGCGAATACGACACTTTCGGCACCGCGCATTCGTCCACCTCGATTTCTGCGGCGCTGGGCATGGCGCTGGCGGCGCGCCAAAAAGGTGAAGACCGGCATGCCGTGGCCATCATCGGCGACGGAGCCATGAGCGCCGGCATGGCGTTCGAGGCGCTGAACAATGCGGGCGTGCATGACGACTGCAAACTGCTGGTCATCCTCAACGACAACGACATGAGCATCAGCCCGCCGGTGGGCGCGCTGAACCGCTACCTGGCGCAGTTGATGAGTGGCCGGTTTTATTCGTCAGCCAAGAACGTGGGCAAACAGGTTCTGCGCGTGGCTCCGCCGCTGCTTGAGCTGGCCAAGCGACTGGAATCGCACGCCAAGGGCATGGTGGTGCCGGCAACATTGTTTGAAAACTTCGGCTTCAACTACATCGGGCCGATCGACGGGCACGATCTGGAGTCACTGATTCCGACGCTGGAAAACATCAGGCACCTCAAAGGGCCCCAGTTCTTGCACGTGGTCACCAAAAAAGGCCAGGGCTACAAGCTGGCCGAAGCCGACCCGATCGCCTACCACGGGCCCGGCAAGTTCGACCCCGCCATGGGACTGCAAAAATCCAGCGTGCCGGCCAAGCAGACCTTCACGCAGGTCTTCGGACACTGGCTGTGCGACATGGCCGAGCAGGACAAGCGTCTGGTCGGCATCACGCCGGCGATGCGTGAAGGCTCGGGCATGGTCGAATTTCACAAGCGCTTTCCCGAGCGTTACCACGATGTCGGCATTGCCGAGCAGCATGCAGTGACCTTTGCCGCCGGCATGGCCTGCGAAGGCCTCAAGCCGGTGGTGGCCATTTACTCGACCTTCCTGCAGCGCGGCTATGACCAGCTGATTCATGATGTGGCGCTGCAAAATCTGCCGGTTGTTTTTGCGCTTGACCGGGCCGGTCTGGTCGGCGCCGATGGAGCAACTCACGCCGGCGCTTACGACATCCCGTATCTGCGCTGCATCCCCAACATGAGCATTGCCTGCCCAGCCGACGAAAACGAGTGCCGCAAGCTGCTGACATCGGCATTCGGGCAAAGTCACCCGGTGGCCGTGCGCTACCCGCGTGGCGCGGGTGCGGGCGTGGCACTGGAGGCCGGCTTGCAGTCGCTGCCCTTCGGCAAAGGCGAGATTCGCCGCGAAGGCAGCGGCATTGCGATTCTGGCCTTCGGCACCTTGCTTTACCCGGCGCTGCAGGTGGCCGACAAGCTTGGTTGCACGGTGGTCAACATGCGGTGGGTCAAACCGCTGGACGTCGAGTTATTGCGTCAGGTGGCGGCCACGCACGATGCGTTGGTCACGCTCGAAGAAGGCGCCACCATGGGCGGTGCGGGCAGTGCCGTTACCGAGGCGCTGCATGCGTCAGGTATTGCCAAACCTGTGCTGCAACTGGGCCTGAGTGATGAATTCATCGAGCACGGCGACCCGGCCAAATTGCTGGCTCTGCAGGGTCTCGATGCGGCGGGCATCGAGGCTGCCATCAGTGCACGCTTTGGCGCCTTGCTCAATAGGGACAAGCCTGCCAAGGTGGCGCTCAAATCGGTGGCGTGAAGACAAATCGGGGCCGTTCCGTGAGCAGTGTCCGTGACATGCGCTAACAACCTGTCTGAATTGAAACGCTGAAACAACAAAAACCGCCGCTATCGGCGGTTTTTTCGCTTTCTACGGGTAAAAACCGGGGTTGCACGGCGCGCCATGCTGCCAGAATGCTGCAGGTCGACTGAATCGTTACAGACTGTTATTTGCTTTTTTGCAAAGGTCGTTTCGACAAGTTCGCTTTTACAAAACTCCCCAAATTTTCTACTACTCACAGGAGACTGTCGATGGATCGTCGTTCAATCATTAAAAATGCCGGGCTTGCCGGTGTTTTGGCTGCTGGCGTCGCCCCAGCCGTTCATGCCCAGGCAGCCATTCGCTGGCGTCTGGCTTCGAGCTTTCCAAAAGCACTGGACACTATTCACGGCGCGGCCGACGTGTTTGCCGGCGCTGTAAAAAAGATGTCGGGCGGCAAGTTCGAGATTTCGGTTCACGCAGCCGGCGAGTTGATGCCCGCATTTGGCGTGGTGGACGGTGTTCAGCAAGGCTCTGTTGAGTGCGCCCACACCGCTCCTTACTACTTTTTTGGTAAGGACGAAACCTTTGCATTGGGTTGCGCCATCCCCTTCGGCCTGAACAGCCGCCAGATGACCGCCTGGATGTACGAAGGCAACGGCATGAAGCTGATGCGTGAGTTCTACGCCAAGTTCAACATCGTCAATTTCCCAGGCGGCAACACTGGGGCGCAAATGGGCGGCTGGTATCGCAAAGAGATCAAGTCGCTGGCCGACATCAAGGGTCTGAAAATGCGGATCGGTGGCTTCGGCGGCAAGGTGCTGGAGCGCATTGGTGGCGTGCCGCAAAACATTCCGGGCGGCGAGATTTACCAGGCGCTTGAAAAAGGCACTATCGATGCGGCTGAGTGGGTCGGTCCGTACGACGACCTGAAACTGGGTTTCAGCAAGGTCGCGCCGAATTACTACTATCCTGGCTGGTGGGAGGGCGGCCCCCAGCTCGATTTCTTCATCAACAACAAGGCTTTTGAAGCCCTGTCGCCAGAGAACAAGGCGATTGTCGAAGCTGCCGCTGCCCAGGCGCATTCGGACATGCAGGCCAAGTACGATGCCCGCAACCCGGCTGCGCTCAAGCAGCTGGTTGGCGCCGGCACCAAGCTGCGTCCGTTCCCCAAAGACGTCATGAATGCCGCCTTCAAGGAAGCCATGGCTCTGTACGATGAACTCAGCACCAAGAACGAAAACTGGAAAAAGGTCTACGCCGACTATTCAAAGTTCCGCGCCGAGCAGAACCTGTGGTTCCGCTTCACGGAAGCCACTTTCGACCGCTTCATGCAGGAGCAAAAGCTTTAAACGCTTTTTGTCCCTCGCCACCAAAAGCCGCATTTCGATGCGGCTTTTTTTTGGCTGACAGTCCCGAAATGGGCGGTTGAACGTGAAGCCAGACTTATGCTCAAATAGGCCCAATGCCTGTAATAAAGGGCCAGATTCCCCTTCCGGGAACTGGTTCAACTCCTAACAAATGCGGCTGGATTTTTTCAACTCATTTACCTGGAGACCTGATCTGATGGATCGCCGCTCACTCATTAAACACGCTGGAATCGCTGGCGTGCTGGCTGCAGGCATCGCCCCTGCTGTGCACGCTCAGGCCGCCATTCGCTGGCGCCTGGCCTCAAGCTTTCCCAAGCCACTGGACACGATTTACGGCGGCGCTGAAGTATTCGCCAAAAAAGTCAGTGACATGACCGCCGGCAAATTCCAGATCAGCGTGCATGCGGCTGGCGAACTGATGCCAGCTTTTGGCGTGGTTGATGGGGTCCAGCAGGGCTCGGTCGAGATGTGCCACACCGTTCCCTACTACTACTTCGGCAAGAACGAGGCCTTTGCGATTGGTGCTGCCATTCCCTTCGGTATGAACTCGCGCCAGATGTCGGCCTGGATGTACGAGGGCAATGGCCGCAAGCTCATGAATGAGTTTTATGCCAAGTACAACATGGTGAGTTTTCCTGGCGGCAATACCGGTACCCAGATGGGCGGGTGGTTCAGGAAAGAAATCAAAACGGTCGCCGACCTGAAAGGCCTGAAGTTCCGTATTGGCGGCTTTGCCGGCAAAGTGGTCGAGCGCCTCGGCGTGGTGCCACAAAACCTGCCGGGCGGTGAGATTTACCAGGCACTGGAAAAAGGCACTCTGGATGCCGCCGAATGGGTGGGCCCCTATGACGACCAGAAGCTGGGCTTCAACAAGGTCGCCCCGTTTTATTACTACCCCGGTTGGTGGGAAGGTGGCCCGGAGGTCGACTTTTTCATCAACGACAAAGCGCTCGCAGCCCTGCCGGCTGAGTATCGCGCCATCATCGAAGCCGCCGCTTCGCACGCGCACATCGACATGCAGGCCAAGTACGATGCGCGCAACCCGACAGCGCTGAAGCAGTTGGTCGGCGCCAAGACCAAAGTTTTGCCGTTCCCCAAGCCGGTACTTGACGCTTCATTCAAAGCATCGATGGAGGTTTATGCCGAGCTTGCCGAGAAAAACCCGGACTGGAAGAAAATCTACACCGATTACCGCGCTTTCCAGAAAGACCAGATCCTCTGGTTCCGGTTTGCCGAGTCCCGCTTTGACACCTACATGCAGGGCGTGACGCTTTAAGGCCTGCAAGCATCAAAAAAACCGCGACATGTCGCGGTTTTTTTTCGTTGTCTGTCTTGGGTTTGCGGCTCGTGAGGCCGATCCGGGGCATTCAGCGCATGCTGCGAAAAGCCTTCAATTCCGCCACCAGCCGCTCAAACTCCGCCACCATGTCGGGCGAAGCCGCGTAAAAAACCGCGAACTTGCCCATCAGCGTTCGCACATAGAGGCGGGGCGCGATCAGCCAATCCAGGCCGCGTACACGAATCAGCTTGCCGTAGGCCAGTTCATTGAGTTCCATGTGTTTGTCCCAGACCCAGGTTTGATGCAGACCCTTCTCATCAATGCGGGTGGTACTGCGCAAAATGCAAAACCAGGTGTAGACAACGAGCAGCAGACCGGCGATGAACCAGCCACCACCGAGCGCGCCGCCAGCCGCTTTTCCGGCCAGCCACATCTGAATGAATGCCGTCGCGCAGCCCAGAACGATCAGCGTCGCTATGACCTTGAAGGGAACCGAGAAGGCGGGCCCCGATGCGCCTGCGTTGCGCGGCGAAAACCGGAAGGGCGGCGGGCCCATGTAGCCGAGGGGAGTGTGGTCCATGAGTTATTCCATTTCTAAATCATCCGTGTAGTTTGTAGGCTTCGCTGGGGACCCTCTGCATAACTCTGGCGGGACTGTGGTACTCGGATCGGGATGGGCCGCAAGGCGTCTTTTTGCAGCCAATAGCAGGGCTACTGGCAAGAAAAACAACGCAGCGGACCGCCCGAGCCCGCGCTGCCACAGACCGCAGGGAGTTATGCAGAGGGTCCCTAGCCGTACGCCTGTACTGCCTTCGCTTCGCCTTCGCGTTCACGAATGATTCAAAACTGGAACTGGCGCAGGAGAGCCGGGGCTGTCAACCGGAGCTACTTTGTCTTGAACAGTTCTTCCACTCGCTTTTGCTCGTCGTCGGAACTCGGCTCTGGCACCGGCATCAGCGGATCGCTTCCGGGTACACCACTCGCCCCACCGGCGGGCGGGGTGGCGCTTTCGTCCACTGGAATTTCAATCCTGACCTTGTCCAGATCGACCACTTCGGCCTTGTCCAGGAACACTGTGACGGTCTGCGGCACAAAGATGACGATGGTCACCAGGATCAACTGCATGATGACCCAGGGAATCGCGCCGAGGTAGATGTCGTTGGACTTGATGGCCTCGGGAATCCGTTTTTCCTTGAACAGCGTGTCGGCTATTCCCCGCAAATAAAACAGGGCAAAGCCAAAAGGCGGGTGCATGAAGCTGGTCTGCATGTTGACGCACAGCAAGACGCCGAACCAGATCAGGTCGATGCCCAGCTTGTCTGCGACCGGACCCAGCATCGGCAAGATGATGAAGGCGATCTCGAAAAAATCGAGGAAAAACGCCAGGAAGAAAATGAAGATATTGACGGCAATCAGGAAGCCGGTTTGACCGCCTGGCAAGCCGCTCAGCATGTGCTCCACCCACTTGGCGCCGTCAACCCCCTGGAACACCATCGAGAACACGCGGGCACCGATCAAAATGAACACCACCATGGCCGTCAGGCGCATGGTGCCGATCATGGCTTCCCAGATCAATGCGCGCGTCAGGCGCCTGTGGATGGCCGCCAGAACCAGCGCACCGACGACGCCCATGGCGCCAGCTTCAGTTGGCGTGGCGATGGCCGTGTTGATACCCGGAAGGCCACCCATGGAGCCCAGCACGGCAAAAATCAAAATGGCCGACGGGATGATGCCGCGCAGGCACTTGCCCCACAGCGCCCAGCCGTTCAGCGTTCGCGCGGTTTTGGGGACGCCCGGCACATGGTGCGGCTTGAAGACGCCCAGCATGAAGGTGTAGCCGGCAAAGATCAGTACCTGCAGGATCGACGGACCCCAGGCACCCTTGTACATGTCACCAACCGAGCGGCCGAGCTGGTCGGCCATGACGATCAGCACCAGCGACGGCGGTACCAGTTGCGTGATGGTGCCCGAGGCGGCCAGCACGCCGGTGGCGTAACGCATGTTGTAGCCATAACGGATCATCACTGGCAGCGAAATCATGGCCATGGCGATCACCTGACCGGCTACCGTGCCGGTGATGGCGCCAAGAATAAAGCCGACGATGATGACCGAGTAACCCAGACCACCGCGCGCCGGCCCAAACAGCTGGCCCATCGAGTCAAGCATGTCTTCCGCCAGGCCACACTTTTCCAGAATCGCGCCCATGAAGGTGAAAAACGGAATCGCCAGCAGCAACTCGTTCGACAAAATGCCAAACATGTTGAGCGGCAGGTTCGACATGAAGCTGGCGGGAAACCAGCCCATGTAAATGGCGAAAAAGCCGCTACCCAGGCCAAGGGCCGACAGCGAGAAAGCTACCGGAAAGCCGATCAGCATGATCAGCACGAGGCCCGCGAACATCATCGGGGCAAAGGTTTCCATCTGCATGTTGGGTGATCCTGATATTTTTATTGAGGCAAGCGGGGTGGGTGGATCACTGAACCGGCTTTTCGTAGTGGGTGTCCATTTCGAACGTGCCCTGTAAATAACAGATGCGTTTGATGATTTCGGCGAGACCCTGAACAAACATCAGGCCAAAGCCAAGGGGCAACAGAATCATCGCCGGCCAGCGGATCAGGCCGCCCGCGTTGCCCGACATTTCTCCGGATCGGTACATGCTCAGGAAAAGCGGCCAACTTAAATAGCAAAGTACGCCCATCACCGGCAGAAGAAAAAAGACCAGGCCGAAGAGGTCCACATAAACCGGGCCGTTGCCTTTGAGCTTGCCGTAAATAATGTCGACCCGCACATGCTCGTTCAGCTTGAGTACGACCGGCGCGCCCAGCATCACCATGGCGGCAAAGAGGTACCACTGAATTTCCAGCCAGGCGTTGGAGCTGATGTCCAGCCCGTATCGAATGAAGGCGTTGCCCGCAGAAATCAACGCGGCCAGCAAAACCGCCCACGCAGCGATTTTTCCCAATCGAGTAGAAAGCCAATCGAAGGCGAGTGCGAGTTTAAGTAGTGCGGACACTGTAAGTGGCTTTCTGAAAAGTGGTGTTCCCGAACAACAGCCGCTGGCAGCTGTCGCGGTGGCGCGATGTTACCCGGTCTGCCCCCGCTTTCCTGTAAGCAATTCCCGTAGGTCGCCTTCAAATAGAGGCGTCACCGTCCTACAGATCGCGCTGGATTTGCCGTCGTGCAGTGGACTTTTTTTGCAAACTAGCGAACCGCCAACCCACGCCCTTCCCGCACCTCGCCGATCACGGCAGCATCGCCAAACCCCTGGCTATGAAAAATGGCCAGCGCCTGGGCTGCCGCGTCTGGGGAGCATGCAACAAGCAGGCCACCTGATGTTTGCGGATCGCTCAGCAGGTGGCGATCGGCATCTAGAAAGCCTGGCGGCAGACTGATTTCGGCGCCATAGCTTTCCCAATTGCGGCCCGATGCGCCTGTGACGCAGCCTTGCGCCAGCAGCTCAGCTACCCCCGGGATCACCGGCATGCGGGCCCAGTCCAGGGCCAGTTGCACCTTCGCGCCGCGAGCCAGCTCCAGGCAATGACCCGCCAGCCCGAAGCCGGTGATGTCGGTCAGCGCGTGAACGCCATCGAGTCGGGCCAACTCGATGCCGGGCTTGTTGAGCTGGGTGGTCACGGCAATCATGCGGGCGTAGCCTTCTGCCGACAGAACTTCCTTCTTCAGCGCAGCCGACAAAATGCCCACACCCAGTGGCTTACCCAATATCAACACGTCGCCGGCTTTGGCGCCCGAGTTTTTCTTCACGCGCGACGGGTGCACCAAACCCATCACGACCAGGCCGTAAATCGGCTCAACCGAGTCGATCGTGTGGCCGCCGGCAATTGGAATGCCTGCATCGCGGCAGACATCCTGCCCGCCGCGCAAGATGGCGCCAATGACTTCCAGCGGCAGCACGCTGATCGGCATGCCGACCAGCCCCAGCGCCATGATGGGTGTGCCCCCCATCGCGTACACGTCGCTGATGGCGTTGGTGGCTGCGATGCGGCCGAAGTCATACGGGTCATCGACGATGGGCATGAAAAAGTCGGTGGTGGCGATCAGCGCCTGCTCGTCGTTGAGCTGGTAGACGGCGGCGTCGTCGGCGGTTTCAATGCCGACCAGCAACTCTTTCGGGATTGGCAAGTTGCTGGAGTTTTTAAGAATTTCACTCAATACACCGGGCGCGATCTTGCAGCCACAGCCGCCGCCGTGGGAGAGGCTGGTCAACCGGGGGTAGGCCAGTGTTTTGGCATTGTCAGGGGCGTTCATCGTGAATCCTTCAGGGCTGGGTCAGCTGCGGTTTGGGGGCTTTGTGCCGACGGCGGGTCGATCGCCGAAAGCACCAAGTTTAAGACATGGCGCTGCTCTGCGTCAGGGGCAAACAAGGGTGCGCGGCGAGCGCATTGGACCTGCAGAAAAGCCAGAAATTCGGGCTCGGCCGCACAGCGACGCACCAGCCCGGCCAGTGCCGCCGCGTCACCAACCGGAAAGTAGCCGATGTAGTTGGCGCCCAGCATGCCCACGTTGCCGCTGATGCGGGATGCCAGCACGGGCGTGCCCGACTGCACGGCCTCAAGAATCACGTGCGCGCCGCCTTCCATCACCGAGCAGTTCACCAGCACGTTGGCGCGTTTGATACGCTGCCGCGTCACGGCGCGCGGCAGGCCGCCCAGCCACCGGTAGTGCGGGTTTTGGCTATGGGTTTCTTCCGCCTGAACTGCGAATTTCGCTTCAAGGGCGTCGCCGATCTGATCAAGATAGATGTTGTCTTCGCGAAGCTGCACAGCGGCCTGCATGAAGGTGAGGGGGTCTTTTTCATCCCGCAAGTGGCCCACCATCACAGCCCGAAAACGCGGGCCGGGCTTGGGTGCAGGTTTGAGGGCCGGGGCCGACTGAAAAATAACCCGGGCCTTGCTGCGCCATTGTTCTGGCAAGGCCTGCAGCCCGGCTTCCTGAAGCACGACCAGATGAGACGCCAGCGCCAGCGATTCCTGCGCTGCCGCGTCGTGCTGAATATCGCGGTACAGATCGGTGCCGGTCAGCACCACGATCAGTGGCTTTTCGGGGCAGCTTTTGGCCCATGTCCGGATGGACTCCGCCGAGCGCCGCGCATGCAGCGCAATCATGGCCTGGGGTGCGGGCGCTGCGGTAGAAAGGTCGCCCGCCAGGGGCCATGACTTGATCAGCGCGGTGTCACAATGACCGGATAGAAATTTTGACCAGCGCTGCGCCGTGTGCCAGTTGCCATTGTTGGCCTCGCGCATCGCCGGGCTCACCAGTACGATTGATTTCCGTACTTTCGATTTCAGGACCACCGATTTGGCTTCAGATTCCGCGCCCGGCTCCATGCCTGATTCACCGCCTGCCCGCCCGACGTCGGCAGACGGCACGACTGCGCCGCAATCGCTGGATTCACCGCGAATGCGAAGCGCGGGGCGGGAGTTGCTGTCGCTGGCGCTCATGGATGCGCGCAATCATACGCTGCAGCTTTTTGCCGAGTTCCAGACCGCACTCGTTGGCGAAAACTACGGTGTGCCGCAGCTGCCGACCATCAACCCGCCGCTGTGGGAACTGGGCCATGTTGGCTGGTTTCAGGAATGGTGGATCGGCCGCAACATGCAACGCGCGCAGGGTTCGCGCTGCCTGCCGGGGCGGAGCCGCCTGGCGTCCATCGAGCCGAATGCCGACCGCTGGTGGGATTCGGCGCATGTGCCGCACGTCACGCGATGGGCACTGGATTTGCCCTCGGTGAGCAACTGCAGGGCCTATCTGCTCGATACGCTGGAGAGCACGCTGGAACTGCTCGCCAAGGCACCCGAAGATGACGATGCCCTGTATTTTTATCGGCTCTGCCTGTTTCATGAAGACATGCACGGCGAAGCCTTTGCCATTACCGCGCAGACGCTGGGCTTGAAGCTGGACAAGGCCTTTGTCGCTGCATACACGCCGCCTCCGGTCGCAGCGCGCGAACCGATGCAGGTGCCTGCCACCGTCTGGCAACTCGGCAGCCCGCCGGGTGCCGGCTTTATTTTCGACAATGAAAAAGCGCCCCACGCCGTCAGCGTGCCCGAATTTGAAATCGACGCGCAGCCGGTGAGCTGGGCGCAGTTTGTTGAATTTGTCGATGACGGCGGCTATGACCGGCGCGAGCTGTGGCATGCAGACGGCTGGCAGTGGCTTCAAAAAATGGCGGCCAGTGAAGGCCGGCGCGGGCCGCGCTATGTCGAAGAAATCGGTGTTGCCAGCGGCGCCGTCATGCAAACCCGTTTCGGGCGCGCCATGCGCATGCAGGGCAGTCAGCCCGCCATGCACATGACCTGGTGGGAAGCCGACGCCTGGTGCCGCTGGGCCGGCCGCCGCCTGCCCGCCGAGGTCGAATGGGAAGTGGCGGCGCACACCGCCGCGCGGCGCGGCTTTCGATGGGGCGATGTGTGGGAGTGGATGGGGACCACCTTCCGCCCCTACCCGGGGTTTTCGCCCGACCCCTACCTGGAATATTCCGAGCCCTGGTTTGGCAACCACAAGGTGCTGCGCGGTGGCTCGTTCGCGACCCGCGCCCGCATGAAAAACCCGAAGTACCGCAATTTTTACCTGCCGGAGCGCGACGATATTTTTTGTGGCTTCAGATCCTGTTCGCTATAAAAATAGTAGCTGCTTGCGCAGGTATCACCTGGGCTAGAGCATGATTTTGCTTAAAAAACAGGCTGTTTCGGCTTCCGATAGCTCCACCACGGCAGTACCGCGCGCAGCGACAGCACCTGGCCGCTCTGCGCCTGCGCGGCGTCGTAGCCGGGCAGCGCGTCCAGCGTGGTTTGCCAGTCATCGCTTTGCAGCTCGGTCAGCAGCGATTTGACAGGCGGCGTGGCCAGCTCCGACTTCAGGCACACCAGGTGATAGCGCTCCTGCACCAGTGGCACAAAGCTCAAACCCTTTTCGTGCGCCGCCGCTTCAATGCCCAGGCCCGCATTGGCTGCGTGGCTGGCTACGGCTTGCGCCACGGCCGCGTGTGAGGGCTCCTGACTTTCGTAGCCGTGGATATCAGTACTTTGCATGCCGGCCTGTGCCAGCAATTCGTCCAGCAGCACGCGCGTGCCGGTGCCTTCGGCGCGGTTGACGTAGCGCACGCCGGCGCGTTTCAAATCAGCCAGCGCTTTGATGCGCAGCGGATTGTTTTTCGCCACGATCAGCCCCTGCGTGCGGTGCGAAAAACCGATCAGTTTGTGCACGCCGGGCTTGAGCAGGCTGCGGTAGGTTTTTGCTGCAATCGAGCTGCTGGCAGGCTGGTCGAGCGTGTGAAAGCCGGCCATCATGCAGCGCCCGGCGTTCAGCGCGGCGATCGCGTCGACGCTGCCCATGAACCGGATGTCCAGGTGCAGGCCCTTCTGGCGTGTCTGCTCGCGCAGCGCCGACAGCGCCACGTCATGGCTGGCGTACAGCGTCAACACGTGGGCGTTGTCATCAAAGGCAGTAGCCAACGCGCGTTCAATATCGCCGCGCAGGGTTTCGATCTGCGGCGCCAGCCGGGCCTGCGCCTGGCGTTCGGCCCAGAGCAGCTTTTCACCGAATTCGGTCAGCCGGGCGCGCTGGCCCTTGTCCCAGACGATCAGCGGGCGCCCCAGCGATTGCTCGTGGTTTTTCAGCGCGCCCCAGACGCCGCGATACGACAGGCCCAGCGCTTTGGCCGCCTTGGCAATCGAGCCCTCGGCCCGCACAGCGTGAAGCATGTCCATCAGCGGATTGCGCAGCAGCGCGTCCCGGCTGCGCTCGGCGCCCAGGGTGTAGGAGATTTCTACTTTGTGCATGGTGTGAGCTGGATTATCGAGCGCGCCACTTTGATGCCGGGGGTTCCTATGCAGGCCTGTTCATAACTGGTGATTCCCGATGCGCACGCGGGATTGGCTGCCTACGATACATTCCAGCAAAACTTTTCCGTATGAATACTTTTTCCAGCAGCTTCAGCACCGCTTTTTCTCTCATCACCTCGTTCGATCCCACGCTGCAGGGCATCGTTGCCCGATCGCTTGCGGTCAGCGCCCTGGCATGCCTGATTGCCTGCAGCGCGGGCCTGCTGCTGGGGGCGTGGCTGGGTGTGTCGCGCTTTCGCGGGCGGGGCGTGGTGCTGGCCTTGCTCAATACCGCACTGGCGTTGCCGTCGGTCGTGGTGGGGTTGGTGGTTTATTTGCTGCTGTCGCGCAGCGGGCCGCTCGGGTTTCTGGGCTGGCTGTTTTCGTTCAAG
>JANNKV010000154.1:0-2112 GCA_031396485.1 Polaromonas sp.
CTTCCTCAAGGTAATGGGTTGTGAGCAGCACCGTACTGCCCTGCCGGTTGAGTTTGGCGATGAACTGCCACAGCGCCTGACGCAGCTCGACGTCCACGCCGGCCGTGGGCTCATCCAGCACGATGACCTGCGGTTTGTGGACCAGCGCCTGCGCCACCAGCACGCGGCGCTTCATGCCGCCTGACAACTGGCGCATATTGGCATCGGCCTTGTCGGCCAGGCCCAGACTGGCGAGCAACTCGTCAATCCACGCGTCATTTTTTTTGATACCGAAGTAACCCGACTGAATGCGCAACGCCTCACGCACAGTGAAAAACGGGTCGAAGACCAGTTCCTGCGGCACCACGCCCAGCTTGCGGCGCGCGTTAGCATAGTCAGTCACCACATCGCAGCCATGCACCTTGACGGTGCCGGTCGTGGCTCTGGAAAGACCCGCCAGTATGCTGATCAATGAGGTTTTTCCGGCGCCGTTAGGGCCGAGCAAGCCAAAGAACTCACCTTGCTGAATGTCAAAGCTCACATCGTCCAGCGCCTGCACGGCGGGGCCGCTGTGACTTCGGATGGAGGGATAAGTTTTGGAAACGGACTGGAACGAGATAGCGGGCATGAATCCTTATTTTACGGGCTCAGGCGGTTTTTGATTTCAGGTGAGCGCGCTGTCGCGAGGCGTGTGGTCTTCCTGCCAGCTCAAGCTGTCACCGGAATCAGATCGGCCACGCCGTAAAGACCGGCCAGCTGACGCAGGCGCGGCGGCGCGGCCTGCACCGAAAACGACTTGCCAGCAGCCAGCGCCTCGCGCCTGCATTCGAGCAAAATCGCCAGCGCGGACGAATCGAATTCCCGCAAGGCACTGGCATCGGCCACCACTTCGGCAGGCTGCACCAGCACAGCCTGCCTCAGGGTTTGAGAAAAGTCGGCCGCAGATTCATGCGTCAGGGCCGAAGGCAGAGTAAGCACGCAGGTCAACCTGCTCAGGATTTCTTCTCGGCCGTGCTGCCGTTGCCGCCGCTGGTTCCGCTGTTGGACTTGTTGCGCTGCGCGAGCGACGCAATCAGGCCGTCAACACCTTTGGCGTTGATCTCCTGCGAGAACTGGGTACGGTAAGTTTCGACCAGCCACACGCCGAGCACGTTCAGGTCATAGATTTTCCAGCCGCTGGGCGTTTTCTCCATGCGGTAGTCGAGCTGCACCGGGTCACCCCGGCCCAGCACCTCGGTACGCAGCACGATTTCGGTATCGGTTGGCGCAGCGCGCAGCGGCTTGATGTTGACGCTTTGCTCCTTGACCTGCGACAAGGCGCCGGAATAGGTGCGGACCAGCAGAATCTTGAACTCATCCTGCAGGCGTTTTTGCTGCTCGGGTGTGGCCTGGCGCCAGCTACGCCCCACTGCCGATGCGGTCATGCGGGTGAAATTCACGTTGGGCATGATTTTGCTATCGACCAGGCTGATGACCTTGCTCATGTCGCCGGCCTGAACGTCCTTGTCCGCCTTAATGTTGTCCAGCACTTCGGCTGAAATGCGTTTGATCAGCGCGTCAGGCGCCTCATCGGCGGCAGCGCGCACTAGCGGTGCGGAGACCAGCATTGCCAGCCCGATGGAGGCTGAAAGCAAGTAGCCAAGAGTTCTACGGTTCATGGTTTTTTCCTTAAGTTAAAGCACCGGCTTCTGTCAGTTTGTCGGGCAGGCCCTTTGAACGGACTATCGGCTGTACCTTGAATGGGATTTTTAGCGATTCACTCGCTGCACCCGATGAAGTTTTGCAGTGTTCTTGTAAATCTTGTACGGAACCGGACTTAATTGACGGCAAGGTGTGGGGTCAATTCGCAGGCGCAGGCGCAGGTGCCGCTGGCGCACTCTCCGAAGGCGCACTTTGAGCCCCCTCGGGCAGATCAAAGCGCTCTTCTTTCTCAGGTGCGCCCGGGCGGACCAGGCTGCGCCGCCGCTGAAGATAAACATCCCGGGCGAAGCTGTATTTGTCGAGTGAGGCCTGTTCCAGCAGGTCACCGGCGTCGAGCAGGTTGGCGCGCACGTTGACGATACCAACTGCTGAAACAGTGTTGCGAAAACCGACGTCACTGCTTTTGGTGAGCAGATTACCGTTGAAATCGAC
>JANNKV010000357.1:0-6583 GCA_031396485.1 Polaromonas sp.
GGGTCGGTCTTCGCCGCCCCGCAGGCCCAGCGGCCCCATGGGGGGTCTTGTAGTAACGCAAAGCCAACGACCGTGGGGTCTCATATCTAATTTAAAATGACGGTCTTGTGACCGTTTAAAAGCACGCGATGCTCACTGTGCCATTTCACCGCGCGCGCCAGCACCTGGCTTTCGGTGTCGCGGCCCATGGCGGTCAGGTCGTCAACGGTTTTGCTGTGGTCGGCACGGGCCACATCCTGCTCGATGATCGGGCCTTCATCCAGGTCACCGGTGACGTAATGGGCCGTAGCGCCAATCAGTTTCACGCCGCGGTCATGCGCCTGGTAATACGGTTTGGCGCCCTTGAAACTGGGCAGAAACGAATGGTGAATATTGATGGCGCGGCCGGCCAGCCGGGTGCACAGGTCATTGGAAAGAATCTGCATGTAGCGCGCCAGTACGACCAGTTCGGCGCCTTCGGCTTCGATGATTTCCAACTGCCGGGACTCGACCTGCGCCCTGGTCGCTGCCGTGACGGGCAGATGATGAAACGGAATGTCGTAACTGGCCGCCAGCTGATAAAACTCTCGGTGGTTGGAGATGATGGCGCGCACATCCAGCGGCAGCAGGCCCGACTTGCATCGAAACAGCAGGTCGTTAAGGCAATGGCCTTCCTTGCTGACCATGATGACGGTGCGCATCGGCTGGGTGGTGGCGTGCAGCTTCCACTTCATTTTGAACGGCTCTGCAAACGTCTGCAGCTGCGCGGTCAGCGCGTCATGCGTCAGCTCGTCGCAGGCAAATTGCACCCGCATGAAAAAGAGCCCAGTATCGTGGTCGTTGTATTGCGCGGCTTCTTCGATGTTGCCACCGCTCTGCAGCAGAAAACCGGAAACCGCATGAACAATGCCTTTGCGGTCCGGGCACGACAGGGTCAAAACATAAGCATGATTCATAGCGCCTGAATTGTCGCAGGTGAAGGCCCGGAGCGGGGCATCGGCACGTGCCCGCCGCGCCACCGATGTTCAAGAGTGCCAGAATGGTGCAACAACCGAATACAGGAGATCGACATGGCCTATCAAGACTTCAGCATGGACCACCAGTGGCTGCCGTTCACACCGAACCGCAGCTTCAAGAAAGACCCGCGCGTTTTTGTGGCTGCTGACGGCGTGCACTTCACCACACACGACGGCAAGCAGGTGCTCGACGGTATTTCCAGTTTGTGGTGCGTGGTGGCAGGGCACAACCGCAAGCCGATCAATGAGGCCATCAAAAAGCAGCTCGACACACTCGACTACGCCACCGCATTTCAGGCCAGCAACGACAAGGCATTCGCTGCCGCCGACATGATTGCCGCGATGGCCCCCGGCGATTTGAACCGGGTGCTGTTCTGCAATTCGGGCTCTGAGGCTGCCGACACCTCATTGAAGGTGGCGCTGGCCTATCACCGGGCGCGCGGCGAAGGCCACCGCAACGTGTTCATCGGCCGTGAGCGCGGCTACCACGGTGTGGGTTTTGGCGGCATGAGCGTCGGCGGCATTCCGGCCAACCGCAAGGTCTACGGCTCGGCGTTGTTGCCGCGTGTCGATCACCTGCGTTTCATTCACGACCCGGTGAATCACGCCTACATCAACGGCACCGAACCCGTCTGGCAGGAAGACATCTTGCTGGAGCTGGAAAACCGCATTTTGCCGCTGCACGATCCGAGCAATATCGCCGCGGTGATCGTGGAGCCGGTGGCCGGCAGCGCCGGCTGGTATTTGCCGCCTCAGGGTTACCTCAAACGCCTGCGCGAGATTTGCGACAAGCATGGCATTTTGCTGATTTTTGACGAAGTCATCACCGGCTTCGGCCGCCTGGGCGTCAACTTTGGTGCCGACTATTACGGCGTCGTGCCCGACATGTTGAACTTCGCCAAGGGCGTGACGAATGGCGTGATTCCGCTGGGCGGCGTGATCTGCAGCGACCGCATTTACGACGCCATGATGAACGCCCACAGCGGCGCGCCCGAGCATGCCGTCGAGTTCTTTCACGGCTACACGTATTCGGGTCACCCGGTGGCGTGCGCCGCGGCGATGGCCACGCTCAATCTGTTCAAGGAAGAAAAGCTGTTCGAGCGCGCCGGCCAGATGGGCAAGGTGCTGGGCGACGCGATGCACAGCGGCCTGAAAGGCCTGCCGAACGTGATCGGCATTCGCACGCTGGGCCTGGCCGGCGCGGTGGAACTTGCACCGATAGCTGGCTCACCGGGCAAACGCGCTTTCGACATCTTCATGCACTGCTACCACGCCGGCGTGCTGGTGCGGCCCGCGGCCGAGAACATCGTGGTGTGCCCGCCGTACACCATCGAGAAAGAGCATATCGACCGGATCGTCAACGTGGTCGGGGATGCGATCCGCAAATTCGCCTAGGAGTCTGCGCGGCAGGAGGCGTCGAAGCGAAAAGTGGCCCCAGCGCCGACTAGTTTTTGACGATTTCGCCGCCGAATATCTGGATATTTGGCAAGAAAGCGGCGAAAAATAGACCGCTGCGGACACTTTGCAGCCGGCGCACCCTTCTGCCGCGCAGACTTCTGGCAAGCGACCGCCGCCCGGCCGCCACAGGTCTGATCGGGGCGGTTTCGAGTGTCAAATCGGCTTCTAGCCCAGGCACAATGTGCGCAAGTAGCTATCAAAATAATAGCGACTGATGAGCCGTCAAGTGGGAATCCGGCGGCGTCAAGGCTTGGTGGCAGCTTCGTCTTTAGTGCCGAACTGCGCACGCAGACCCGCGCAATAGTCTTTCTCTGCCAGCGGCGGCGTCGGCCAGGTGCTGTCAAACGCGCTGTCCTGGTCCGTCGCAGCCCCGGCGCGCAGCTGAACCGCCTTCGCGTGCAGCGTCGCAGGCAGGTGCTGCGGCACGCCGAGCTGGCGGTTGACGTGGCCGTTGCCGGCCAGCAGTACCACCACTTTGCCGGGCAGCGCGACGTCTTCAATGGTTTGGGCCATGGCCCGGTCCCTGGCAATCTGGATGCGCGTCATTGGCGTGATCTGGCTTTCGGGCAGCAGGTCGCAGTGGCCGATGCGAATCAGTTGTTGCTGGGCTTTCAGCGCCGGGCCGGGCAGCTGCGTGTCGAGCTTCGTGTCGCTCATGCTGCCGCGCATCTGCGTCATCGGCAGGTTGGCGCCCAATACCGGCACCCCGGCGCGCACGGCGGTCATCACGGCCGGACCATAGGCGGCCCACGGCCAGCCCTTCTCATTCCATTTGAGGGCGTTTTGGGTCTGCTGCTCGGTTGCGGTTGGTTTCAGTTTTGCCGTGCTGGCGCCGACATCGGCCATCTCAATAGCGAGGGCCGCCAGCAGGCCGCGGCCAGCCAGATGCGCTACTACCTGCTGCTCGATCTGCTGGTGCTCGGCGGCGTCATGCTGCTCGCCGATCAGCAGCGCATCGGCGGGCAGCAGCGCGTCAACCCGGGCGGCAGTGACCGTGGCGGCGGCTATCGTGCCGCCGGCGGGCTCCAGAATCGGTGACACCGGACGGCCGATGCAGCCCCCAATAAGCATCAGCGCGGTCAGGGCCATCGCATGGCGTACGAGGAAAGGCAGTGCAGACTTCAGGCGGGGCAGGGCAAAATGGTGCATCGCTGCATCCTAAGGCTTCCTGACCCGAGGCGCCGCGGTTCTGACTCTTTCCCCACTAGCCGTCAGCGACCTTCGCTTCCCGCAGACTTGGCGAGTTGCCATTTCCCTCATGTCCCTGAATCCTTCCCGCTTCTTTCTGCCCTTGCATTCAAACACCCCTTTTCGAATTTTCCTGACCCTGTCACTCGCACTCGCCGCAGCGGGCTTGTGCCTTGTTCTTCGCACGCCCTTGCCCTGGATGATCGGGCCCTTGCTGGCAACCGCCGTGCTGTCGATGCTGGGCGGGCCGGCGGAAAGCTGGACGCCTTTGCGCAATACCGGGCAGTGGATCATCGGCGCTGCGCTGGGTTTATATTTCACGCCGCAAGTGGTGGCCCTGGTGGCCGGTTTGTGGTGGGCGATTGCGCTCAACATCGTCTGGGCGCTGGCGCTCGGGTTGCTGTTTGGTGAATGGCTGTACCGCGTGCATCACGGACCTGGGCCGTGCGCCGCGCTGGGCCGCCCCGAGCAAGCACAGCCCCCCCGGGGGGCAGCGCAGCACACGAAGTGGCAAGCGTGGGGGTCCAAGTTTCATGTCGCAGGCTTGTCGCGCATCACGACTTATTTCGCCGCGCCGATTGGCGCCGCCTCAGAGATGACATTGCTCGGCGAACGCCATGGCGCGCAGACCGATCTGGTCGCCTCGGCGCACAGCCTGCGCGTGCTGATGGTGACGCTGATCATTCCGTTCGGTTTTCAATGGGCAGGGCTGCGCGGGCTCGATGTGTCGGTGCCCGGCTTGCGTGAGGTGGTCTGGCCGCAACTGGCGCTGCTCGCGCTGCTGACGGGCATCGGCTGCTGGCTAATGGTGCTGTTGAAGCGCACCAACCCGTGGTTCATCGGCGCGCTGGCGGTGTCTTTGCTGCTGACGGCGTCTGGCATCAATCTGTCAGCCATTCCGCAGGCCATGACGAACGCGGCGCAGCTGCTGATCGGCATCAGCCTGGGTGTGCGTTTCACCAGTGGCTTTGTCCACATGGCGCCGCGCTGGCTGGCTTCGGTGGCACTCGCAACCGTCGGCATGATCGTGCTGTGTGCAGCGTTTGCCTGGGCGCTGGCGCAGTTCACGCACCTGCATTGGGCCACGCTGCTACTGGGCACGTCACCGGGCGGCATTGCAGAGATGGCGATCACCGCCAAGGTGCTGCAGCTCGGGGTGCCGGTGGTCACCGCGTTTCACGTCACGCGGCTGGCGGCGGTGCTGCTGCTGGCCGAACCGCTCTACCGCTGGTTGTACCGGGACACTTACCGGGACGCCAGCGCGACCTGATGAATTCGGCGCTTCCTCAGTGCCTGAACTTTGAATCGCGCGTGACGAGCGACAGGTCCACAAACGACATGCCCTGGTGATTGTTTTTTTCGTAAACCGCAGGAATGCCGTTGATGTCCAGCGTGGCGCTCTGCAACGCGGCGACCAGGCCTTCGCGCGTCGGGCTGGGCCCAGCGAGTTTCAGGGCCGCCACCAGCGCCTTGGCCGTGATGTAGCCTTCGAGGCTAGCGTAAGAAAAGTCCTGCCCCGGCTTGAAGCGCGAGAATTCTTCCTGGTATTCGCGGGTGATGGACGTCTTGCGCTCCCAGGGGCTGGGCACCACCTGCGCGAAGATCATGCCGTGCGACAGCTCGCCCATCTTTTTGACCATCTGCGCCGAGCCTGAGTTAACACCGTAAAAAGCCGTTTTCACGCCCTTGGCACGCGCCGCGCGAATCACTTTTTCGTAGGGGCCGATACCGCCGTGGTTGAACATCATCTGCGCGCCGGTCTTTTGCAACTCGTCAGCCATTTTTTCAAATTGGGCGTCGGTGGTGTCTGGCTTGAACGGGAAATCAGCGACCAGTTCCATGCCAAGCTCCTTGCAGATCGCCTTCACGTTGGCCAGATGGAGCAAACCGGTATCGGTATCGACCCGCAAAAAAGCCACTTTTTTGATGCCCAGCGTTTTGGCGTGACTGATCAGGGCCCGAAATTCTTCGCGGTGTTCCGCGCGTACGGGAAATACCATCGGTTGTAATGGTCTGCGCAAGGTCGGTGGGCCGGCCATCGGGCCGAAGAACGGCACATTGAGTTCGTTGGCCACTTTCATCACGGCCGTCGATGGGCCGCCTTCGATGGAGCCGAACAGAGCGAAGACCTGGTCCTTTTCGACCAACTGGCGCGCATTGGCTTCGGCCTTGGCGCCTTTGTTGTCGTCGTCCAGCGTCTTGAGCACGATCTGGCGGCCATTGACGCCGCCTTTCGCGTTAACGAGCTTGAGATACGACTGAATACCCGCCAGCGCGGCCACACCGTAGTCGTTCTTGCCGCCTTCCAGCGTGATGTTCTGGCCGATCACAATTTCGCGTGATGTCACGCCTTCGGCGCTCTGGGCTGACGATGCGCCGAACACGACCAGCGCGGCACCCAGGCTGGCAACGATCTTCTTCATTTTGTTATTCCCTTGAGAGATGCGAACAAATGCGGTGTTCGCGTAACGCCGTAAAAAGCTATCACTAAAGATTGCTTTTTACGTTTGGTTACTCTAGCTGCAAGGCGTTTGAATGTCACTTTTGGGACGTGCCAAAAACAACACCGCACGCCAAAAATCTCACAAAACGACCGATTTGAGAAAGACTTTTGGCGCGAAGCGGAATAAATACCGAAAGATCAATTAGTGCAGGGAGACCGGCGTATTGGCCAAGCCGCTGTAGCCTTCCAGTGTGTCTTCGATTTCTTCCTGCGTCGGCGTGTTCTGCGCCCAGGCGCTCAGGCGCTGCTGGAACATCTCAGCCCAGGAACCGTCCAGATACACTTCCTTACCAGATCGCTTGTCGACGATCTCAAAACCGTGGCGTGCGAGTTGGGGAACGGCGGGCGCAGGCGCCGATTCTTCGGGCGCGTTGGCGTGGATCTGCACCACCACAAAAGATTCCGAGTCGTAGAGCATGTGCATTGCGTATTCCTTTGA
>JANNKV010000405.1:0-22050 GCA_031396485.1 Polaromonas sp.
AGCCCTTTGCTTCGCCTTGATGAAGCAATCGACCATGTGCAAGGCAGGGCACCGGCTGCGGTGACGCTGATCGAGTACGGTGACTACGAGTGTCCAGCGTGTTTTCAGGCCACCTCGGCCCTGAAAGTCATCCTGCCGCATTTTGGCGAAGATCTGTGCTTCGCTTTTCGCCATTTCCCGCTGCGTGAAGTGCATCCCCATGCCGAACGGGCAGCAGAGGCCGCAGAAGCCGCCGGCGCACAGGGAAAATTCTGGCCCATGCACGATTTGCTGTTTGCCAATCAGCACCATCTGAAGGAAAAACACCTGCAGGGCTACGCGGCCGGGCTCGGTCTGGACATGGCGCGCTATGAAAACGAGATGAAAGACCACGTCTATCTGCAGCGGGTCCAGGAGCAGATTTCGGCTGGCCAGCATCTGGCTATTCGCTCGACGCCGGCTTTTTATGTCAATGGCGTCTTCATCGACGTGTCGTTTGGTTTGCAGCATCTCCACAAGGCGATCGAGCGGGCGTTGGCGGCCTGAGCGCACGGCAGGGCAATCGGGCGTTTGGAGGCCCGATAATCAGGCGACACATGTCGCCGACTGCGGTCGGCAAGGCCTTCGTGCCATCGACCCCAACAAACAACATCAAAAAACATCAGGATTGCCCGTGAGAAAAACCTACCTATTGACCGTCGAAGGAAAAAACCGGGACCGCCTGCTGGACGCCGCCAAACACGACATCCGCAAATACGTCAAGCGCGAAAGAAGCCGGCCGTTGCCGCCAGGCGTGGATTTTTTCGACTTTGACTGCAAGCTGGGCGCCAGCGAAGCCGCGGCAGCGTCGCTGCACTTCGCCACGCTGATGACTTCAATCGATGCGCTGGTGAAAGACGGCGCGGATCAGTTTTATGTCGAGGTGGTGACGAAGCACGGGCATCGCAGCGCCAGACCGATGGCAGCCGGTGCGAACGACGCCTCGCCAGACGATTCAGCGTAACCCGGCTGGGCGTTCAGTCGTCGCTATTGGCTTGAGCGCAGTTTTTCTTCGCGCAGTTTGTCTTTCTTGCTCGGGCGCTTGCCCTTGATGCCGCCCGTGGACAGCGGATCAGCCGCGTTCGGCGCCAACACCTCCACCGGCTCAAACCCCGCCACCTGTTCGCGGGGCACCGCGACGCGCTGACGTTTTTCGATCAGCTTGAAGTGCGACAGCGTGCCGCTGCTCACGAAACTGATCGCCAGCCCACCTTCGCCGGCGCGGCCCGTGCGGCCGATACGGTGGGTGTAGTCCACGGCCGAGCGCGGCAGGTCGTAATTGACCACGACGGGTAGCTGTTCGATGTCGATGCCGCGCGCCGCCACGTCGGTGGCCACCACCACCTGCACAGATTTGTTCTTGAAATCCCGCAGCACCTGCGTGCGTTTTCCCTGGCTCAGTTCGCCGTGAAAAGGTTCTGCTTCGATGTGGCATTTGCGCAGCTTGTCAGCGACGATCTCGGCCGCATGCTTGGTCGCCACGAACACCAGCGCGCGGCTCCATTTCTCGGTTTGAACCAGATGGCGCAACAGCTGCGTGCGCCGGCTGGCATCGACCTCGATGGCGCGCTGCATGATCTCGACTTCGCCCTGCGGCTCAGGCTTGATTTCGATGCGTAGCGGTTCACGCAGCATGCTGGCGGCCAGCGCTTCGATGGCAGGCGGAAAAGTCGCCGAGAAGAAAAGGGTTTGGCGCTGCGTCGGCAACATCGAAAAAATTCGCCCCAACTCCTCGCCAAAGCCCAGGTCAAGCAACTTGTCGGCCTCGTCGAGCACCAGTGTGCTGACGGCGGCCAGGCTCAGCGCGTTGTGGTCGATCAAATCGAGCAGGCGCCCGGGCGTGGCCACCACGATGTCAGCGCCGCCGCGCAAGTTCATCATTTGCGGGTTGATCGACACACCGCCAAACACCACCGCCACCCTGACCCGCTGTGGCAGATACTTTGCAAGGCTGACGATCGCTTCGCCGACCTGCGCGGCCAGCTCGCGCGTGGGTACCAGAATCAGCCCCCGGTTGAGTCGGGGCGCCCTGGAGGGTGCGGCCACTACCGTGGCCAGCTGCTGCAGCAAGGGAAGCGAAAACGCAGCCGTCTTGCCGGAGCCTGTCCGCGCTGAAACCACGACATCACGGCCTTGCAGAATCGCTGGAATCGCCTTGGTCTGAACGGCCGTGGCCGTGACGTATCCTTTTTCGCTGAGGGCGCGCAGCAGGGCAGGAAAAGTGGCGGGTGCAAACCCCAGTGAAGAAAATGGCATGAATGGGGCTCGGGAAAGTGAAGCTGAACAAAGCGGCCGATGCGGCGGCGGCGCATCAGTTCGCGCGGAAAGAGAGACAAACGTCCGCGCGTTCGGCTTTGGCGATACCTTGTCGCCAGGCTGATTTTAAGCCGCTGCGCTCGCAACGGCGTTCAATTCTTCCGGGCCGCGTTGAACCTCAAATCTGCGCTGCAGCCTGGGCTCGTACTGCCACGACTTCAAGGTATTCGGCTTCGTAGCGGGTGGTGCCGTCGGTGGCTCGATTGTGCTGCGTCCACAATTGCTCAAGATCCCGTCGCAGGTCTGCCCGCCCGGACGCGTTGAGCGCAGAAAAGGCGCGGTTTGCAGGGCCATAGTAGGTGCGAAAGTGCTCCACCACCTCAGCGGGCGCGAACGGATAGGCAAACGGATACATGCGTGAGGTCAGCTGCAGTGCAGCAATCCCATGCCTGAAGCGCTCCCGAACCACCGTTTCACTGCCCCACAACAGCGGCGAAGGCATCAGTGGTGGAGGCGGCACATACTTCCCGATGGTTTTGAACATCTGGCCGACGAAGGCTTCAGGTGTCCAGTTGGCCATCACGATGCGGCCGGACGGTCGGCAAACCCGTACCAGTTCAGCCGCAACAAGCTCTGGCCGCGGTGCAAACATCGCGCCAATGAGGCTCACCACAAGGTCGAACGATGCGTCGGGAAAATCCAGCGCCTCTGCATCGCCTTCCTCAAAGCGCAAATCAACGCCTTCGGCATGCGCGCGGGCGCGTGCCTGCCCGATTGAATTGGCGGCTATGTCAACGCCAGTCACGCGCACACCGGCGTGTGCGGCCGGAATCGCGATCTGCCCCGCGCCACAGCCCACGTCGAGCATGCTCGTACCCGTCGCCACTTGCAGGCGGGCCAGGAACTCGAGCGCACCCGGCTCCAGATATCGGGCAAAGGTCCCATAGTCGCCAGCCATCCAGATGGCTTTCAGGCGCGCCTTCAGTGCGCTCATTTCGGGTGTCATGGTGTCGGCGGCGGTGATGCTGTTCATGGTGCTCTCCCTGAAGATGGAGGTGGTCAGGTCTACCCGAGGGCACAGAGTGCAAATGTGTAAATGTGCAAATGCGGCACCGCTCCTTGGGGCCTGTGTCGCTGACCCATTTGCGCGCCGGCCGAAGCCGGACGCGCACATAGCTGGGAACCCATACTGGCGGTCCATCAGCGGGCGCGAGCCGGCCTGTACAGCGTGCACGGGAGACACGCTGGACGCCAGCCCGTTTGACAGTCAGTGCGCAGCCGTCGCTACGCCATCTTGCCAAGAATATCGTCCATCTCGCTCCTGGAAAATGCACGCAGCGTTTGGGTGCGAACATTGCCTGCCATGCCAATGGCCAGCGCAAATGCCGTCGCTGACATGTCGTCGGGTGCCTCAATGACCGCGACGACGTCGTGGCTCCCCAGCGTCCAGTAGATCTGGGTCATCTTGGCGCCAAATTTCCCCGCCGCTTCCTTCACGGCATCGGCGCGCTTCGTGCTGTCCTTGACGTTGCGAATCCCCTGATCAGTAAAGTTTGACAGTGTGATGTAGGTAGCCATGCTTGTCTCCTTCGTAGTCCTGTGCATGTTGGGGGCCTGACACATCGAATTGCCCAGCGATGGCCCCGATGGCGCTGGCAAACCTTGATGTCATCCAGCTGCACTTGTTCAACTGGACGCAAGCAGATGCGATGGACGCGTCCATGGACGCAAGGGGTGTCTGTGTCTCCTTATTCTTCTTTTTCACCAGTCGTGGTGAACTTTTTTGCATGGGTACTGCGTCGGTTGACATCGACCGTCAACTACAACCCGTCAACTACAACCCGTCAACTCCAGCAGATAGCCATAAATACTACGCCCGCCGCCATGGATTTGGCAACGATCATTTGAAGGAGTTTTCGGGTCAGGAGGCAGGCAGGGTCGGCCGCAGAAACGCTATGGCGCACGCCGTCGCGCCCAATGCGCACAGTGCGCATGCCAGCACGACCCAGCGAAACGCGGCGATCAAGGCTTCGGGTGACGCTGTCTCGACCGGCCCGCCCAGGCGGGCTGCAAACAGCACGCCGAGCACGGCAATGGCCAGCAGGCTGGCCACACGGGCGACCGCATTGTTGACGCCCGACGCCACACCGCCATGGCTGGACGAAACCGAATTCATCACAGTCGTCGTCAGCGGCGCTACGGCCATCGTCATGCCCAGCCCCAGCACCAGCATCGCCGGAAAAAAACCGGCCCAGTACGACCAACTGACCCCCGGCAAGGCGAACAGCGCAAAACCCGCCGCAGCCACGGTCGGCCCGGCAATCAGCATGCCCCTGGCTCCGAAACGCTCGGTCATCTTCGCGGTGGCTGGCGACAAAAAGCCCAGCAGCAGTGACAGAGGCAGCAGCGTGGCGCCCGCCGCCGTGGTGGAGTATTTGAAAGCGCCAATCAGAACGAAAGGCAGGAAAAACAGGGCTCCGCCAAGGGCAAAGTACAGCAAAAGCGTCAACAGGTTGGTGCCGACGAAATCGCGGGATCGAAACAGCGTTAGCGGCACCATCGGCGCCCCCACGCGAGCTTGCGAGACGACAAACGCCAGCAGCAACAGCGCACCGACGGCCACCGGGCCCAGCACGGCGAGTGCCGCCCAGCCGCGTTCGGACGCCAGCGTCAGGCCGTAGGTCAGGGCGCCCAGTCCGCTGGCCACCAGCAGCACGCCCAGCCAGTCGACCCGCCGGGGCGCGTCGGGGTCTTTGCTGTCCGGCACGGCCAGCAGCGCCAGCCAGATGGTGGCTGCAGCCAGCGGCACGTTCATGAAAAAAATTGCTCGCCACGACACCGCATCGACCAGCCAGCCGCCCAGCACCGGCCCGGCGGCGCCGGTGATCGCTGCCCATGCCGCCCAGGTGCCGATGGCCTTGCCGCGCGCCTCGCCTTCGAACACATTGCCGATGATGGCCAGGCTGGCGGGCACCAGCAGCGCTGCGCCGACGCCCTGCAATGCGCGCGCGGCGATCAACGTAGCCGCGCCGCCGGCCAGAGCGCACACCACCGACGCGCCAGTGAAGAGGGCGATGCCGATGATGAAAATGGTGCGGCGCCCGAAGCGGTCGCCGAGCGATCCGCCCACCAGCACCAGCGAGCCAAGGGCCAGCAGGTAGGCATTGATGACCCACTGCATGGCGCTCAGATTGCCGCCGTCGCTGCCGGCGAAGTCGCGCTGTATCGCCGGCAAGGCGATGTTGACGACCGATCCGTCAATGAACGCCATCGACGAGCCGAGTACCGTGGCGGCCAGCGCCAGGTTAGCCTGCTTTTTCTGAAGTGGTCTTGCCGCGACCGAGCGACTGGTCTGCGCCTTGATGATGCCTTCGTCACAAGGCGCTTGGTGGTGGCCGGGCATCAGGCTAAAAAGTAGACAGGCGTTGGTGGCTGCCGTGGGTGAATAGTGGGCCCGCTGGTCTGGATTGAATACAGAGAGTTGTTGCTACAGGCTGAATTTACTCGGGGAAGCTCGCCATCTGCACTGAAATGTCGAGCAGCTTGGCCTTGCCCATGTAGTAGCGGTCCAGCCGCCATTCTTTGAGTACGTCAATGGCCAGCGCAAAACTTTCATAGTCAAGTTTGTACAGGTCACCAATTGCGAATTTTTCGTCGGATTCCAGCGCGCGCACCAGGCGGGCCAGTGTTTTTGCCGTGTCCGTGGCCGGGTTGGCTTCAATCAGCTTGCGGGTCTTTTTTATGGCATTCATGCCTGTCTTTCAAAAAGGGAAACAGCAGGGATACACAAGCAGCCCTGACATGGATCGGCAGAACACCGTGTCCACTCAAATTATGTCGGTGCGATAGCCCAGCTGTCTATCGTGCAACAGTGAAAGCCCCTTCGGCTGTCAGACATCGCCGTAAATTGTTCAATACGCGACTATGCGGTACACAGCTGCGGTAAAAACTGCGGTAAAGCGGAGGCCTTTTTATGGTGCAGGATGCAGCAACCCAGTCTGACTTTGATACGCAGGACTACGACGAGCTTTTCGACGTGCTGGTGGTGGGTGGCGGGCCAGCCGGCCTGGCCACATCGGTCTACGCTGCATCGGGAGGCTTGCGCGTGACGCTGCTCGATTGCCGGGCCTTTGGCGGGCAGGCGGGGGCGAGTGCACGGATTGAAAATTACCTCGGTTTTCCGACCGGCATTTCGGGCCAGGCGCTGGCCGGCCGCGCGTTCGTGCAGGCGCAAAAGTTTGGTGTCGAGATGCTGATTCCGGCGCAGGCGCTGGACTGCGACGCGCAGGGTATCGAAGGGGGTTTGCAGCTGTTGCTGACCGATGGCCGGCGGCTGAGCACCAAAACCGTGGTGGTGGCCAGCGGCGCGCGCTACCGCCGCCCGCGATTGCGCGACTGGCCGAGTTCGAGGGCCGGGGCATCTGGTACTGGGCTTCGGCACTGGAAGCCAAAATGTGCGCCGGGGCCGAAGTAGCGCTGGTCGGTGGCGGCAATTCAGCCGGGCAGGCGGCGGTATTTTTATCGCAATATGCTGCGAAGGTGTCTGTGCTGGTGCGCGGCCCCAGCCTGGCCGCCAGCATGTCGCGCTATCTGATTGACCGGATCGAAGCTGCTCCCAACATCGAACTGCAGCCGCACACCGAGATCACACGGCTGCGTGGCGACCCGGCCACGGGTCTGTCAGGGGTGACCTGGCGCAATCACACATCAGGGCTTGAGGAAGACAAGCCAATTCGCAATGTGGTTCTTTTCGTCGGCGCCGACCCGGAAACCGAATGACTGAAAAGCTGCGGCGTGGCGATCGATTCGCACGGCTTCGTGCTGACCGGCGACAAGGCTTCAGACCCTGCCAGCGACCACCGTCCCGCGATGCTGGAGACCAGCGTGCCGGCCTTGTTTGCGGTGGGCGACGTGCGCAGCGGTTCGGTCAAGCGTGTGGGCGGGGCTATCGGTGAGGGTGCTGCTGTGGTGGCGATGATTCACCAGTACCTGGCCGCCACGGAAGTCGCGCCCGCAACGGTCTAGTGCGACTGGGTGCGACTGGGTACGAATTGGTTCGGCTTGATTCGGCTTGCTATGGCCTTGCCGTGAAGGCCGGCCCGGATTCAGTTTGAATAACGACCCATCACGCGGTCGAACTGCGCCGGGTCGCTGGCACGCAATTTGTCGAGCAGCGCCACGGCCGTGCTGGCCAGCGCAGTTGCCTGGCCGGCTTTCAGGGTTTCAATCTTTTCGTAGATATCTTTGAGGCGGCTCAGCGATTTCGCCGCTTCGTCTGCGGTCATGGTTTGTTCGCTAGCCATCGACAGCAAAACTTCGGTGATCAAGCCCAACTGCTTGCCATACGACGCAATTTCAAAGGCCTGCCTTTCGATGTCGCCATTTCCTGATGTGAGGCGAATCCCGTCAAAAAACCAGTTGGTATTGGGCTCGATGTGCTGCGCCACGCCGCCGCTGAACGGGAAGTGAAGTTGCGGCGCCCAAAACCATGACCAGGGGTAGGGAGTCATATTCGTCTTTCGCTGTGAAAGTGCAAAACCAAACTGTTTATAGAGGCAAGCTGCAGACAATGCAACTTTGATGCCTCAAAGTCTGGAATTCGATCAAAAAAGGCCTCCAGCCCAGGAAAAACCTGCGCGGGCAGCTATTAAAATGATAGCTTTTGACCACGACCAGACAGGGGCTAAAACCTTTTGACGGCGTTGCCCCGGCATGCGCCTCGGGTTCCCAGACGAAAATTCAGGGGGCGGCGTTCTTGTCCATCAGATGCGTCAGCAGCCGGATCTGCTCCTTCTGAATCGCCAGCAGCTCGCCCCACTGGCCTTCGCGCAGCAAATCCACCTTTTCGTGCAGCAGCATGATTTCGAGCTCCGCTTTCAGGTTGACTTCGTAATCATGCTCGGCGTTGACGCGGTCTTTTTCAGCCTGCCGGTTTTGCGACATCAAAATGATTGGCGCTTGAATCGACGCCAGCATCGACAAAAACAGGTTGAGCAGGATGTAGGGGTAGGGATCAAACGCCTGGCTGTAGCGGCTCAGGATCAGTGAGTTGAGCACCACCCACGCCACCAGAATGACGCCGAAGAGGGCGATGAATACCCACGAGCCACCGAACCGGGCCACCGCATCGGCCGCCCGCTGGCCCGGCGTGTTGCCTTCGTCAGATTCCACCGCGATATTTCGGGCGATGTGCTTTCGACCCGTGACGTGGCGCAAGACCTTTTGGGTTCGCTGGTCCATCGATTCATAGGGCACGCCAAGCAGTTTTTCGGCGATGTCATGGGTGTGTTTCATAAGGCCTCAGAGGGAGTTCTGACGGCCGCTATTGGACCCTGCAGAGCACAAGTTGTCGATGGTTTGCATAATGAAGCCGGCCCACAGCAGTGCGCCGTCGTGCGATCGCCTTCAGGTCACCATCATCTTCCTTTTTTCCGCCCTTCATCTTCCCTTCAACTTCTGGAGATAACCCATGGCCCAGTACAACATTGCCGTCGTCGTCGGCAGCCTGCGCAAGGATTCATTCAACCAAAAGCTGGCCAGCGCGCTGGAGAAACTGTTCCCCGCCGATTTCATTTTTACCCATCTGCGCATCGATGATTTGCCGCCCTACAACCAGGACGATGACGCCAGCCCGTCAGAGGAAGTCAAGCGTCTGAAAAGCGAAATCATGGCGGCGCAGGGCCTGCTGTTCGTCACGCCCGAATACAACCGGTCCGTGCCGGGCGTGCTGAAAAACGCGATCGACCACGCATCGCGTCCTTATGGCCAAAGTGTGTGGAACGGCAAACCCGCCGGCGTCATCGGCGCCTCCGTCGGCCCAGTCGGCACCGCGCTGGCCCAGCAGCACCTGCGCAATATCCTGGCCTACCTCAACGTGCCGACGCTGGGCCAGCCAGAAGGCTTTATTCACCACAAGGATGGGCTTTATGACGCGGCCGGCAAGCTCAGTGAAGGCAGCCAGAAGTTTTTACAAAGCTGGGTCGATGCGTATGTGGCTTGGGTGAAAAAGCACGCGTGAAGGAAAGTACGTGTGAGGGAAAGCACCTGTGAAGTGCCACCGGTGGCTCTGAAAGGCATTTCTTAAGCCTTTCAGGCCGCCAGCCCATGAATTACCTGCGCAGGCAGCTATGAAAATAATAGCGTCAGGCTGCCAGTGCCGCCAGTGCTTCCTGGTTCGCTGCGCCCTGGACCTGCACCGTCACTTCAACGCCCGCAGCGGCTACAGCGGCGTTCTTGACGGCATCGCCCATGGCCAGGCCTTCGGCGCGCACGAAGCGAACATCGGTCACGCCCAGAAAACCGAAGAAGGTCTTCAGGTAGCTTTCCTGGTGTTCCATGGCATTGCCGGCGTCGGTGGTCGAATACACACCGCCGCGCGTTGACGCCACGATGATGGTTTTGCCCCCGGCCAGACCGACCGGCCCTTTGTCGGTGTAGGTGAAGGTGCGGCCGGCTTGCGCAATACGGTCAATCCACGCCTTCAGCTGCGTTGGCACCGTGAAGTTGTACAGCGGTGCGCCGACGACGATGACGTCTGCGGCCAAAAATTGCGAAACTAGTTTTTCTGAAATCGCGTTTTCGCGCTGTTGCACATCGCTCAACGGAACGCCGGCGGGCAGGCGAAATCCAAGCGATTCAACCGACAGGTGGCTGGGTGTGTCCACGGCCAGGTCCAGGTAGCTGACTTCGGTGCCCGGGTGGCTGGCGCGCCAGGACACGACGATTTGAGCCGTGAGCTGGCGGGAAACCGAGTTGCCGCCCAGGATGCTGGAGTCGACGTGAAGAAGCTTGCTCATGATGAATGCCTTTAATCAGATGTTTTGGGTAGATGAACGCCATCGGCAGTGGACAGCGGGGTCGTGTTTACCCTTACTCACGGCCATGGAATAGATTATGGAGATGATCGTATTCATTGATAAGCTGTGAAAATTGTGATGCATTGTCCTATTAACAGGACAATCTCGCGATTCCAAGCCATCACACCAGCGTCTTTTAATCGCTTCAAGACAAATCTCACCCCATCTCACCCCATCTCACCCCATCTCAGCCATCTCAATGAGACACCCATGCAAGACCTGAACGACATGCTGTATTTCGCCGAAGTGGCAGAGCGCGGCAGCTTTGCGGCCGCCGGCCGTGCACTGGGCATGCCCAAGTCGCGCCTATCGCGCCGCGTGGCCGAGCTGGAATCCAGGCTGGGCGTGCGGCTGCTGCAGCGCACCACGCGCAAGCTCTCGCTGACCGAAGTCGGTGAAATCTACTTGCGCCACTGCAGTGTGCTGCGCGACGAAGCCGTTGCGGCCGGCGACGCGGTTGCGCAGATGCAGTCAGAGCCGCGCGGAACCGTGCGTATCTCTTGCCCCGTCACGCTGGCGCAAAACGCGATGGGGCATCTCGTTCCGCTGTATCTGGCGGCTAATCCGCTGGTGAAAATCGACATGCGGGTGACCAATCGGGTGGTGGACCTCGTGGAAGAGGGGATCGACATCGCCCTGCGCGTGCGCGTCGGTCTGGAAGACAGCGGCAGCCTGGTGATCAAGCAACTGGGCAATACCGACACCCTGCTGCTGGGAAGCCCGGCGCAACTTCGCCGTCAGGGCCAGCCCGCAGACCCGGCAGACCTGAGCATGTGCGATACGGTTGCCATGGCCTCGAACGATGGCAAAAGCACCTGGGTATTGGTTGGTCCAAAGGGACAGGAAGTGGTGCTGAAACACGAGCCGCGCTACGTCGCTGATGATCTGCAAACTTTGAAACTGGCTATCCTGGCCGGCACCGGCATCGGCTTTCTCTCCAGGGAACTGGCCAGAGCCGAGTTGCAGGCTGAACTGCTGGTGCCGGTTTTGCCCGAATGGACACTTCGCACGGCCAAGGTGCATGCGGTTTTCCCGTCGCGGCGCGGGCAGATGCCGGCGGTTCGCAGTTTTCTGGACTTCCTGGGGCGGCACCTGCACGGTGAAACCCTGGTCGACGTGTGAGGGAAAAAGGCCGTCAGGTCGTTTGCTGTATGAAAGGTCGGTTTTACCCGGATTACAAGTCAAAGGTGCCACAGGTCCAATGAATACGTGCACGAGAAGCTATTAAAATAATAGCATGCAGATGCGGAACCAACAGTGAGGCCTGACGCCAGCCGCTACTTCTTATATGCGGAAATGAAGATAAATTAAGAGCAATATAGTCTTTGCATCTCGAATACCGCGTCCCCACAATACTGTACTCACTTGCAATCCATCATTGCAGAAGGAAACATCATGGCTACCCTCCGACTCGGCGATACCGCCCCCGACTTCACGCAAGACTCCACCGCTGGAAAAATTTCGTTTCACCAATGGGCCGGCGATTCCTGGGTGGTGCTCTTTTCGCACCCTGCTGATTTCACCCCGGTCTGCACCACCGAACTGGGCAAAACCGCTGCATTGAGCACCGAATTCGCCAAGCGCAACGTCAAACCGATTGCACTCAGCGTAGACCCGGTCGATCAGCACGGTCTGTGGGTCAAGGACATCAATGAAACGCAGAACACCACCGTCAATTTCCCTATCATTGCGGACGCCGACAAGACTGTATCGAACCTGTACGACATGATTCACCCGAACGCATCGGCCACGGCCACTGTGCGCAGCGTGTTCATCATCGACCCGAAAAAAGTCATTCGCACCACTTTCACCTACCCGGCCAGCACCGGCCGTAACTTCGATGAAATCCTGCGTGTCATCGACTCGCTGCAACTGACCGACAGCCACAAGGTCGCCACGCCCGCCAACTGGAAAGACGGCGACGACGTGGTCATCGTACCCAGCCTGCAAGACCCGGCCGAACTGGCGCAGCGCTTTCCCAAAGGCTTCAAGGCCGTGCGCCCCTACCTGCGCATGACGCCGCAGCCAAACAAATAAGCGTGCTGCCGCCCGGGCTCCCTCGGTAGCGGCGCCGCTCCAAACTTTTCTTTTTTAACTGGCCATCTCGCGGTGGCCCGGATGGTCATGACTTCACGCTTCAAATTCGTTCTTGCTTCTTTGGCGCTCGTAACAGCGGGCGCCGCCTCGTCGCAAACACTGCTCAACGGCTCGTATGACGTGGCGCGGGAGTTTTACAAAGACTACAACGCTGCCTTCATCGCGCAGTACAAGAAAACCACCGGCAAGGACATCAAGATCGACCAGTCGCACGGCGGCTCGAGTGCGATTGCGCGTTCGGTCGCCGATGGCCTGGACGCCGACGTCGTGACGATGAACACGTCCACCGACGTGGAGTTTCTGGCTGGCGTCGGCGTGGTCGCCAAAGATTGGGCCAAGCGCTTTCCTGGCAACGCATCGCCGACCACGTCGACCATGCTGTTTCTGGTGCGCAACGGCAACCCGAAGGGCATCAAGGACTGGGACGACCTGGTCAAGCCCGGCATTCAGGTGATCGTGGTCAACCCGAAGACGGGCGGCAACGGCCGCTACACCTATCTGGCCGCGTGGGGTTACGCGAAGAAGAAGGGCGCCACCGACGTGCAGGCGGCCGAGTTCGTCAGCAAGCTCTACAAAAATGTGCCGGTGCTGGGCAAGGGCGGACGCGACGCGACCACGGCCTTCCTGCAACGCAATATCGGTGATGTGCTGATCACCTTTGAATCCGAAGTGGTGTCTGTCAACAAGGAATTTGGCGAAGGCAAGGTCGACGCGGTGTATCCGTCGATCAGCATCGTGGCCGAAAACCCGGTGGCGGTGGTCGAGCGCACAGTTGCCAAGAAGGGCACCGCCGAGTTGGCAAAAGCCTATCTTGATTACCTGTATTCCGAAGAAGGCCAGGAGATTGCCGCGAAACACGCCATGCGCCCGCGCTCACCGACGGTGTTGAAAAAGTACGCGGCGACTTTCAAGCCGCTGCAGTTGTTCACGGTGCAGGAGATGTTCGGCTCGCTGAGTGATGCGCAAAAAGTGCACTTCAATGATGGCGGCCAGTTCGACAAGATCTACACCGTCAAATAAATCATGACTGCGATAACGGCTGGCTCACCGCCTGGGGTGACGCCGGCGCCCTCGGGGCAGCGGCGGGCAGCCAGACGCGTGCTTCCCGGCTTCCGACTGACGCTGGGCTACACGCTGCTGTACCTCTGCATCATCGTGCTGATCCCAATCTCGGCGCTGTTCTTCAAGACGTTCGCGATGACGTTCGACCAGTTCTGGGTGGCGGTCACGTCGCCGCGCGTGCTGGCGTCGTACAAACTCACGTTTGGCGCGTCGCTGATTGCGGCGCTGGTCAACCTCGTGTTTGGCTTGTTGCTGGCGTGGGTGCTGGTGCGCTACAAGTTTCCGGGCAAGAAGCTGGTGGATGCGCTGGTCGATCTGCCCTTCGCATTGCCCACCGCGGTGGCCGGGATTTCGCTCACGGCGCTGCTCGCCGGCAATGGCTGGATCGGGCAGTATCTCGAACCGATGGGCATCAAGCTCGCTTTCACGCCGGCCGGTGTGGTGATCGCGCTGATCTTTGTCGGCCTGCCGTTCGTGGTGCGCACAGTGCAGCCGGTGCTGGAAGACGCTGAAAAAGAACTGGAAGAAGCGGCTACCTCGCTGGGCGCCACACGTCTGCAGATTTTCACCCGGGTGATTCTTCCGCACATCACGCCCGCGCTGCTGACCGGTTTTGCGATGGCATTCGCGCGCGCGATCGGTGAATACGGCTCGGTGATCTTCATCGCCGGCAACATGCCGATGATTTCCGAAATCACGCCGCTGATCATCATCGGCAAGCTCGAGCAATACGACTATGCCGGCGCAACCGCGGTGGCGCTGGTGATGCTGGTGATCTCGTTTGTGCTGCTGCTGGTGATCAATGCGCTGCAAGGCTGGCAGCGCAGGCATGCGGGGGCGCCCTCATGAAAAAGACGCCCACGCTTGTCGCTTTGCGTACTACGCTGCCCCCCGAGGGGGCTGTGCTTGCTCGGGGCGGCCCTTCGCTGCACACGCCTACAGTCTCTAGGGCTCTCGTCAGGTCGAGTACGACCGAAGCGCCGTGGGTGCGCTACACGCTGATCGGCGTGGCACTGACGTTTGTTGTTCTGTTTCTGATTCTTCCGCTGGCCGCGGTCTTCACCGAAGCCTTGCGCAAAGGATTCGGCGCTTACCTTGAAGCCCTGAAAGAACCCGATGCCTGGAGCGCGATCAAGCTCACGCTGATCACCGCAGCCATCGCCGTGCCGCTGAACCTGGTGTTTGGCGTGGCCGCTGCCTGGGCGATTGCGAAGTACGAGTTCTGGGGCAAATCGTTTTTAACCACGCTGGTGGACTTGCCGTTTTCTGTGTCGCCGGTCGTGGCGGGTTTGATCTACGTGCTGATCTTCGGCGCGCAGGGCTGGTTCGGGCCGTGGCTGGCCGCGCACGACATCAAGATCATTTTTGCCGTGCCCGGCATCGTGCTGGCCACCGTCTTCGTGACTTTCCCGTTCATCGCGCGCGAGCTGATTCCTCTGATGCAGGCGCAGGGCAACGACGAAGAGCAGGCTGCCATCGTTCTGGGCGCAACCGGCTGGCAAACGTTCTGGTACGTCACGCTACCCAATATCAAGTGGGGTTTGATTTACGGCGTGATTTTGTGCAACGCGCGCGCGATGGGTGAATTCGGCGCGGTGTCGGTGGTGTCGGGCCACATTCGCGGGCAGACCAATACCGTGCCGTTGCACGTCGAAATTCTGTACAACGAATACCAGTCTGTGGCTGCGTTTGCCGTGGCGTCGCTGCTGGCGATTCTGGCGCTGGTGACGCTGGTCATCAAGTCGGTCGCCGAATGGCGGCAGGAAGCTGATTTGAAGGCCGCAGCCGCTACGCCGCCGGAGCGACCGGCTCTTGTTCCCTCTCCTTCTGGGAGAGGGTTAGGGTGAGGGCGGTGTCCGGCTCCGAATTCGAAGACCCCTTACCCAGCCTCTCCCCAAAGGGGCGAGGAGAAATCCCAGAGATCCATCATGAGCATTGAAATCCGCAACATCAGCAAACACTTCGGCGACTTCCAGGCGCTGGGTGATGTCAGCCTCGACATCGAGTCGGGTGAACTCGTCGCGTTGCTTGGTCCTTCCGGCTGCGGCAAAACCACGCTGCTGCGCATCATCGCCGGACTGGAAACCGCTGACCGCGGCAGCATTCTGTTCAGCGGCGAAGACACCACCGACGTACATGTGCGTGAACGGCAGGTCGGTTTCGTTTTCCAGCACTACGCGCTGTTTCGCCACATGACGGTGTTTGAGAACGTCGCCTTTGGCCTGCGCGTCAAACCGCGCGGCCAGCGGCCCAGTGAGGCGCAGATCAAGGAAAAAGTGCACTCGCTGCTCAACCTGGTGCAGCTCGACTGGCTGGCTGACCGTTTTCCGTCGCAGCTCTCTGGGGGACAGCGCCAGCGTATTGCACTCGCACGCGCACTGGCGGTCGAGCCGAAAGTTTTGCTGCTTGATGAGCCTTTCGGCGCTCTTGACGCCAAGGTGCGAAAGGAATTGCGCCGCTGGCTGCGCCGCCTGCACGACGACCTGCATGTCACCAGTATTTTTGTTACGCACGACCAGGAAGAAGCGCTCGAAGTCGCTGACCGCGTGGTGCTGATGAACCAGGGCAAGGTCGAACAGATTGGCTCGCCTCAAGAGGTCTGGGACCACCCGGCCAGCCCGTTCGTCTACGGCTTTCTGGGCGATGTGAATCTGTTCCACGGCCGCGCGCACGAGGGCGAAGTGCATGTGGAGGGCATCCGCATCGACTCGCCTGAACACGCCGATGCGCAGGACGCGAAAGCGTTTGCGTATGTACGCCCGCATGACCTCGACGTGCAGCGCTATTCGCCGCAAACCCCAAAAGGACCGAAAGGCGAGGGCATCGTCGCCCGGCTTGACCGCGCCATCGTCATCGGTCCCATTGCCCGGCTGGAACTGGTCCCGGCTGAAGATCATCGTCGGGCTGGCAACGCATCGGTCGACAACCTGATCGAGGCGCAAATCCCCGCGCAGCAGTACCGGGACATGGGTTTGAAAGAGGGCGACATGCTGGTCGTGACCCCGCGCAAGGCGAGGGTGTTTGTGGAGGGGTGACTACAAAAGGCATACACCCGATGTTAAAATCGGAACTGTGAAATATTACGCTTGGGATCCTGAAAAGAATGAGTTGCTGAAAAAGCAGCGAGGTGTGAGTTTTGAGGATGTGGTTTTTCATATCGAGGCTGGAGACGAAGTCGATGTTCTGCAGCATCCCAACCCAAAGCGATACCCGAACCAGAAGGTTTCTGTCGTGTTGATCGAAGGCTATGCTTATCTTGTGCCCTTCGTTGAATCTGACCTGGAACTTTTTTTAAAGACCATTATTCCCAGTCGAAAGGCTACCAAACAGTACCTAGGAGAATCTGATGAAAAAACTTGATGCTGAAGAGCGTGAGTTACTGGAAGCTTTCGAAACGGGTGTGTTGAAATCTGTCGGCAACGCAAAGACCGAATTGAAGAAGCATAAGGAATATGCCGTCGCCACGTTTCAAAAAGACAGTCGAATCAATATCCGCATGTCTTCCAAGGATTTGCGTGCGCTGCAAAAGCGGGCTTTGGTCGAAGGACTGCCTTACCAGACCTTGATCTCAAGCTTGCTGCACAAGTACGTCGAAGGTCGCCTGATCGACAACACGTAGCTTTCTATTTAATAAAAACTGCAGAACTCTTCTAAAGCATGCCCCAATAGCGCAATAGCGTTTGTCCACTTAACGATCACCCTCGCCAATGCTTCTGAGTCTCTTCGACCAAACCCCACGCCGCCTGCTCGCGCTGATTTGCGCCGGCTGCGTGGCCATGCTGGCCTTTGGCCTCTATCTGCAACACGTCGTGGGCTTGGAGCCTTGCCCGATGTGCATCGTGCAACGTTACGCGCTGGTGCTGGTAGCTGTGGTGGCGGGACTCACGGCGCTTTCCGGCAAAAAAGGCGTTCTGGTTTCAGGCTCCGTGTTGATGCTGTTGGTTTCAGGCTTCGGTGCTTTCGTCGCGGCGCGCCAGAGCTGGCTGCAGTGGTATCCGCCTGAGGTGGCTTCGTGCGGGCGCGACTTTTACGGAATGATCGAGACGTTTCCGTTGAAGCGCGCGATACCGATGATCTTCAAGGGCAGCGGCGACTGCACCAAGATCGACTGGACGTTTCTGGGTCTGTCGATTGCCAACTGGTCTTTCATCAGTTTCGTGGTGATTGCGCTGTTGGCGCTGGTGCTGGCGTTTCGGCAGGCCAGCCGGCGCTGATTCGGCGCGCGTAGCGCCTTGTCAGTAGGTGTCGGTTTTTAAGCCACGGTCCCTGAGCCAGCTTTTGGGCTTGCATTGGCTTCGACAGGCTCAGCCCGAACGGAAATCAAGACTTCGTCGGGTGAATCAAGAGTAAGACAGGCCAAAAAATAACAATAAAACGGCATGACCTACCTGCTCGTGCTTACCGTCGGCCTGATCGCCGGCACCATCAGCGGCATCGTCGGTTTCGGCTCCAGCATCATGCTGATGCCGGTGCTGGTGATCGCCTTTGGACCACGCGAAGCAGTGCCCATCATGGCGGTCGCGGCCATCATGGCCAATCTGTCGCGGGTGGTGGTGTGGTGGCGCGTGATCGACTGGCGCGTGGTGGGTGTCTACGCGCTCACCGGCATACCGGCAGCCGCATTTGGCGCCCGCACGCTGCTGGTGCTGCCGCCGCGCATCGTGGAAGTGGTGCTGGCCGTGTTTTTCATCGCGATGATCCCGATGCGGCGCTGGCTGGCCGCGCGCAATTTCAAACTTCAGCTTTGGTACATGGCCGTGGTCGGCGCGGTCATCGGCTTTCTCACCGGCATCGTGGTGTCGACCGGGCCGATCAACACGCCGTTTTTCCTGGCTTACGGGCTGGTCAAGGGTGCGTTTCTGGGCACCGAGGCGATGGCTTCGCTGGCCGTTTACATCACTAAAAGCCTGGTGTTCCGCAGCTACGGCGCCTTGCCTTTGAGTGCCATTGTTCAGGGCCTGATCATCGGCTGCTCGCTCACTGCAGGCTCTTTCATTGCCAAGCGTTTCGTGCTCAGCCTGGAGCCTGAAAAGTTTCGGCTGTTGATGGATGCGCTGCTGCTGGTGTCGGGTTTGACGATGCTGTGGACGGCGTTCAGGTGAACAAACGTCCAGACTAGATTTTCAAATGCAGAAAATCCAGTCCTTCAAACTGCTTGAACCCGCCGTCGAATGACACCAGGCGGCAAGCTGCTGCAACGGCAAAGCCTGCCAGCCAGGCATCTGTCCAGTCGCGCAGATTGAAGTCTGCTTTCGTGGTGTAGCGCTGCACCTGTTCTTCGAGCGTGGCGGGCTCGTGCAAAAAAAGTGTTCGGCCACTGTGCAAATGCGCGGCGTAAATACTCCATGCCTCTTCGGCCGTGTGCGCTGCCGGGCCCATGACGGCGGCCTGCGTCACCAGCCGCAAAAACCCCTGCATGCTGACGCGGCAGAAGGCAGGTTGAGCCCCAGTGCCTGACCAATAGTTTTTTGCGGCGGCGTGGTGTGTGTGACCTGGGTGGGCCAGGGCCAGCCAGACATTGACGTCCAGCAAGTCGAACGGCGTCACTGAATAAACCCGATGCGCCTGAGTTTTTCGACTTCTTCCTGCAGCGTGTGCTCAGCGAACTGGGCGTTGCTTTGCGCCTGAACGGGCTGGGGTGGGCCTTGCAGGCGCATGAGCACTGGAAAGCCGGTCTGCTGCTCTGGCGGTATCGCGGGCAGGGTCATGGCGCGCTGAATCAAATCATTGATCAGCGACTTCAAGCTCTGGCCGTTGCGGGCAGCGCGTGTTTTCAATTCGCGGAGCAGCGGATCAGGTAAATCCAGGGTAGTTCGCATATTCGCATTTTAGCATCAATATGCTTTTTAACTGTTCTGGTGAGGTTTGGCAGGCTATTAAAAAACAAAAAATCTGAACTTGGACTGGCTTTTATACTGTGCATAAATACAGTATTTTAGATTGATTGTTGACTGCCTTTTTCTCCCATGTTTTCGACAAGCTTTCCAGGTTCCGCACTGCCAGATTCCCTGGCCAACGCCCACGTCTGGCGCGCTGGCGAGCTGGGCGGCGCCAGTCTGCAGACGGTGGCAACGGGTTACGACAGCCTTGACCACATGCTGCCGGGCAACGGCTGGCCGCAGGGTGCGATGACCGAGGTGCTGCAGCCGCAGGCGGGTTTGCATGAATGGGGGCTGGTGGCGTTTGCGCTGGCACAGCTGCAAGCCGATTCATGCGCCCGGCGAACCGGTCAGATGCTGGTGCTGATCGGCGCGCCGCATCTGCCGTTCGGCCCGGCGCTGGGTGCGCAGCGGCTCGATTTGCCACGCATGCTGTGTGTGCAGGGCGCGGCCGGCAATGCGCCTTCGCTGCTCTGGGCCACGCGAGAAGCGCTGCAGTGCGCCGACGTCGCTGCTGTGATGGCCTGGCTGCCCGATGCACGCAGCGCGCATCTGCGGCGCCTGCAGATTGCCGCGCATGCGCACAACAAGCTGCTGTTCGTCTTCAGGCCGCTGCGGGCACAGCAGGAGTCGTCGCCCGCGCCGCTGCGGCTGCTGCTGGAAGGCGCGGTGCATGAAGACGGCAATCTGCTGGTTCATGTGCTCAAACGCCGCGGCCCGCCGCTGGCCGCGCCGATTCTGCTCGACACGTGGCCGGCGCGGCTGTCGGCCTTGCTGGCGGCCAGCCGCGAGCGCGTGCGGCGCCAGCGCGAAGACCTCGACGAAGACCTCAAAAAAGCCGCGCCGGTTTCACTGCCCACTACTTCGCCACAAACTTCACCGCAAAGTCCCATCCATGCCCTGCTGGATCGCCTTGTCAACGTCAATAACGTCGATCACCTCGACCACCACTGAGCCCGGCGGGCCCGTGATGGACGCCGCCGCAGTCCAGCGCGCGGTGGGCAGCATCGCGCTCGGCTTCACACCGCGCGTAGCGTTGGCCGATGAAGCCGTGCTGATGGACGTGACCGGCAGCCTGCGACTGTTCGGCGGGCTGGCGCGGTTGATGGAGCTCTTGAGTCAGCAATTAAGCGCATTTTTTGAATCAAATCGGCTTCCAGCCAAAGTAAAGCGTGCGCAAGGCGCTACATCTTTAATAGCGGTTGGTCGGCTGCGACTGGCCGATTCAGGACCTGATAAATCACCAAAACGCGTCGCCGACCTGCCCATGCACACGCTCAGCGCCGCGCGCCCGCACCTCGGCGTGCTCGAGCGTACGGGTTGCCGCACTTGGGATGACCTACTGCGCCTGCCGCGTGACGGCGTGGCCCGGCGCTTTGGCGCGGCGCTGTTAGAGGCGCTGGACCGCGCGCGCGGCAGCGTGCCCGACAACTATGACTGGCTCACGCTGCCCGAGCAGTTCGACGAAAAAATCGAGCTCGATGCGCTGGTGATTCATGCCCCCGCACTTATGGCGGGTGCCGAACGCCTGCTGGTCAATCTGCAAGCCTGGCTGCTCGGTCGGCAGAGCGGGCTCAGCGCGCTCAAGTTCATCTGGCACCTCGACAAACGGCGTGACGTTGCGCCGACCGGCGAGCTGGAAATCCGCACCGCCAACCCCGCGCAAGACCTGCGGCACGTCGCGCGGCTGGTGTCCGAACACCTCGCGCAGCAGCAACTGCCAGCGCCCGTGCACAGCTTGAGCCTGCAGTCGCTGGTGACTGAAAAACTGGTCGATTCAGCCGCCGCCACCGGCAGCCTGCTGATGGAAGCGCGAAAGCAGGGCGATAGCGCGGTCGAGATGATCGAGCGCCTGAGCGCGCGGCTGGGCGAAGCCAACGTGCTGGCCTGGCAGCCGCAGGCCGACCACCGGCCCGAGCAGATGCAGCGCTGGGTGAGCGCGAGGAGCGTGATGCCGGCCGCTATTAAATCAATAGCTGCCCGCGCAGGTATTACCTGGGCTGGAGGCCAAAAACACATCAAAAAACGGCTCAGGACCGCCCCGACTGATCTTTCCATCACCCGAACAGAGGCGCTGTACCCGACCTGGCTGTTGCCCGAACCCATTCATCTCGCCACCTTCGGCAATAGCCCGGTCTACCAGGGCAAGCTGCAGCGCCTGGCCGGGCCGCAGCGGTTAGAGGCCACCGGCTGGCTGATGAAAAGCTGTGAAGCCGACAAGCCACCCGCCATACGCGACTACTTCATTTACCGAAGCCCGCAGGGCGCGTTGCTGTGGATTTATAGCGAACGTTTGGCCATCACACCGACCGCATCGGTGCAGCCGCGCGCGTGGTATCTGCATGGTTTTTTTGCATGAGTGAAGCGCATGAATACCAATTCGCAGAGCCCTCACCCTAACCCTCTCCCAGAGGGAGAGGGGACTTGAAGAGGGAACAAAAAGAGTGACTGCCCGCGCCTTCCCCGATTAACTCCCTCTCCCTCTGGGAGAGGGCAGGGGTGAGGGCAGCGGACTTCGCAACCTCAGTGCCGCTTGAAATCTTTATGAATTCCAAACATGACCTACCAACTCCCCCACTACGCCGAACTCCACGCGCTCAGCAACTTCAGTTTCCAGCGCGGCGCCTCGCATGCCGAAGAACTGGCCGAACGTGCCCAGAGCCTGGGCTACACCGCGCTGGCGATTACCGACGAATGCTCGGTCGCCGGCGTGGTGCGCGCACATGTCGAAGCCAAAAAGCAGGGCTTGAAGCTGCTGCCGGGCGCCGAGTTTCTGGTGCAGGCCGGCGACGACCCTTTCCGAATCGCCGTGCTGCCGCACAACGCCGACGGTTGGGGCAACCTGTGCGAATTCATCACCGCTGCCAAACAGGTCGGCGACG
>JANNKV010000418.1:0-14741 GCA_031396485.1 Polaromonas sp.
GCAGCTCTGCCCGGGAAATGGCAAAGCCGGTTTGACGAAGCGGGTGTTCAGTGGTGTGTCTATTCGCCACTGGGTTCAGGCCTGGGCTTGCTGGTACCCGACCGGTGGCGCCGCTTGCACCGCAAACTGTGCGTGGTGGACCAGCACACCGTTTTTTGCGGCGGCATCAACGTGCTGGACGATTTTTATGATCCTAACCACGGCGATCTTCAAGCGCCACGCTTCGATTTTGCCGTTGCCGTCACTGGCCCGATGGCTGCCGTGGCCGCAGACGCCGTGGCGCTGCTCTGGTGGCGGGTGCAGGCCGGCTACAGCGCACGCCAGCGTCACCTGACCACCGCCTGGGAGGAATTCAGGGCCGCGGGCTACGGCGGTCGCACCGATGCCAAGGCCATCGCCAGAGCAGCGCCCCCGCGAGCGGGCGGCAAGGCGGCGCTGGTCCTCCGCGACAACCTGCGCAACCGCAGCAGTATCGAGCGAGCCTACCGCAAGGCCATCGGCCGGGCGCACCACGAAATCGTGATCGCCAACGCCTACTTCGTGCCGGGCGGCAAGCTGCGCCGGGCCCTGATCGGCGCGGCGCGGCGTGGTGTGCGTGTGACGCTGCTGCTGCAGGGCAAGTACGAATATTTCATGCAGTACCATGCCGCGCGGCCGGTCTATGGCGCGCTGCTGGCCGCCGGTGTGGAAATTCATGAATACGAAGCCAGCTTTTTGCATGCCAAGGTAGCCGTGGTGGACGGCCACTGGGCCACGGTCGGCTCTTCCAATCTGGACCCGCTCAGCCTGCTGCTTGCCCGCGAGGCAAACGTGGTGATTGAGGACCGGGTATTTGCCGAAGACCTGCAACAACGGCTTCATGCGGCGGTTGCCAGCCAGGGGCGGCGCATTGACCCGGCCGCCTACAGCCGCCGGCCGTGGCGCCAGCGGGTGCTGAACTGGGTGGCCTATGCCCTGATGCGGCTGGCGCTGTTGCTCACCGGTCAGCGCTACTAACGCGCTGGCGCAGGGTGGTGGCAAAAATACGGTTTTAATCGCTATTAAATTGATAGCTGCTCGCGCAGGTATTACCTGGGCTAGGGGCCTGAAACACCGATGAATAACCCCTGAACACAGTTTCCGGGCAGGCTGGTACCATCTGGCATGCTTATGAAATCCACTCCGTCCGTGCCGGATTCTGTCGATCAGGGAACCCCTGTGTCGGTGAAGATCCGCGAGCGCCTGGCCCTCGCAAAGAAGCGTTTCAATGCCAACGACAACATCGCCCGCTTCATCGAACCCGGTGAACTGGCGGCGCTGCTCGACGAAGTCGAAGTCAAGATGCAGGGCGTGCTCGACAGCCTGGTCATTGACACCGCCGGCGACCACAACACGCAAAACACCGCCCGCCGGGTGGCCAAGATGTATCTCAATGAGGTCTTCAACGGCCGCTATGTCGAGGCACCGACGATCACCGAATTTCCGAACGCCGAGCACCTCAACGAGTTGATGATCGTCGGGCCAATCACCGTGCGCAGCGCCTGCTCGCACCATTTTTGCCCGGTCATCGGCAAGATCTGGATCGGCGTCATGCCCAACGAGCACACCAATGTGATTGGCCTGTCCAAGTACGCCCGTCTGGCCGAATGGGTCATGGGCCGGCCGCAGATACAGGAAGAGGCCGTGGTGCAGCTGGCCGATCTCATCATGGACAAGACCCAGCCCGATGGCCTGGCCATCGTGATGGAAGCCAGCCACTACTGCATGGCCTGGCGCGGCGTGAAGGACATGGACAGCAAAATGATCAATTCCGTGATGCGCGGCGTCTTCCTGAAAGACCCCAATCTGCGGCGCGAGTTTTTGTCCCTGATTCCGAAAAAAGGCTGATCCGATGTTGGTTCGTTTGCTTTATGCCAGCCGTGCGCTCGACACCCGACCCGAGGCCATCGACGCGATCCTGGCCCAGTCGCGCCAATACAACCCGACCTGCGGCATTACCGGCATTCTTTGCTACGGCGGCGGTATTTTCCTGCAGGCCATCGAGGGCGGCCGCATGGCGATCAGCGAGCTATATGGCCATATCCAGCGCGACAAGCGGCACAGCGATGTCGCGCTGCTTTTGTACGAAGAAATCACCGAGCGGCGTTTCAGCGGCTGGACGATGGGGCAGGTCAATCTGCAAAAGCTCAACCATTCCATCCTGCTCAAATACTCCGAAAAACCCGAGCTGGACCCGTATTCGGTGTCGGGTCAGGTGTCGATGGCGCTGCTCGAAGAACTGATGGCGACCGCCGCCATCATCGGCCGCTCCTGAAGCCTCGACGCGTTCCGTGACGCCGGCGCCCCTGATCGGCTGCGATTTTTCCAGCAGCCCGACCTTACGCAAGCCCATTGTCATCGCCGAAGGCTCCGAGTCGGGTGGTCGGGTCTTGCTGGCGCGGCTTCACCGCATTCCCACCCTGGATGAATTTGGGTCCTGGCTGGCCGTCGAACGAAGCTGGACGGGCGCCTTCGACTTCCCATTCGGCCTGCCCCGCGAACTGGTCGAGCACCTGGCTTGGCCCCTGCAGTGGCGGGCGCTGATCGAACACTATGGCGCTTTGGGCCGACCCGAGATACGGGACCTTTTCGCCGCGTTTTGCGACGCCCGCCCCGCCGGAGCCAAGTTCGCCCACCGCGGCGCAGACCGGCCTGCAGGCTCCAGCCCGTCGATGAAATGGGTCAATCCGCCGGTGGCTTACATGCTTCACGCGGGCGTGCCGCGCCTGCTCGCCGCCGGCGTTCACCTTCCGGGCCTTCATGCAGGCGACGAACGCCGGGTTGCCCTGGAGGGCTACCCCGGACTGCTGGCGCGTGAGGTACTAGGCCAGCGCTCTTACAAGAGCGACGACAAAGCGAAACAAACCCCGGAACGGCTGATTGCGCGGAAAGACCTCATCACCGCCCTTGAGCACGGACAGACCCGTTTAAGCATGCGTCTGAAGGTCAGCCACGCCCAGCGTGACGCGCTGATCGACGACGCCAGTGGCGACAGCGTGGACGCGGTACTGTGCCTGATGCAGGCCGCATGGGGCGCGAAGCAGGGCGCCCCCCGTTATGGATTGCCGGAAGCAATGGACGCGCTGGAAGGCTGGATCGTCACCGCCTGACGAAGCATCGCCAGTTCGCTGAAAGAGCTCGAAAAACAGCTATCCGGGCATTATTTACAGTGTTTTTGCCTTCCAGCCCAGGTAATACCTGCGCTAACAGCTATTAATAACATAGCATCATCAAGCTGAGTCGCTCCCGCATGGCACCATGTTCCAACCCCGCAAAAACGCGCTGGCTAACCCTGACTTTGCTGACAGTCTGCTGCGCAGGTACACCTGAGCCGTTAGCTGCCGCTGCTGCGCCGTATCGGGACCGATGGCCCGGCGTAGTGACGTATGTGGTCGACGGTGACACCGTTCACGTACGTCCGCTGCAGGGTGGGAAACCTGTCAGCGTTCGCGTGGACGGGATCGATGCGCCAGAAATTTGCCAGACTGGAGGTAACACCGCGCGTGAAGTTCTGAAGCAGCGTCTGGTGGGCCGGCAGGTCGTCATTGATGGCCGAAGTCGCGACGACTACGGCCGTCTGTTGGCCAGAATCCTGTCAGACGGCGAAGACGTGGGTGCGCGCATGGTGAAGGACGGCCATGCGTGGTCGTATCGCTCCCGTGGCAGAGCCGGTCCTTATACTGCGCAGCAACGGCTGGCCGAGTCGGGGCGGCGTGGAATTTTTGCCGACACCAACGCGCCAGCCGTGTATCCCGCAGCCTTTCGCCGGCAGCACGGCAGCTGCCAGCGCTGAGATTTTCTCGCCGATGAGGCGCGCGCCTCTGAAGGTGAGAAATCCTGCCGGTCGGCAGGCGGGCCTTCAGTCCTACGTGAACTTGCGCCAGCGCGTACTTTTCACTTGACAGGCGAGCGGCTATCTTTTTTGCGTGGTCGCAGTTGCACATGACTGCGCGCATCGCGCAGACCGGGGTCGCCACTTGAGGGAACCCCGACAGCTGCATCTACACACTTTTTATCGGAGGCGCCATGAAAGAAACAAATCAACTTTTCGCTTGCAATCCGTCGGGAACGGGAAGATACCTCAGCATCCTCGGTGTATTGGTTTTGAGCGTGACCATCACCGCCTGCAACAAGGCTGACGACGGCACAACCGCTGGCCAGAAGCTCGATTCGGCCATCGCAAAAACCGAACAGGCGGCTGCTGAGGCCAAGGCAAAAACCGAAAGCAGCATGGCCAATGCGGGCAGTGCCATGAAAGACGCCACCAGCAAAGCAGAGGCGACCGGAAAAGGCATGGTCGAGAAAGCGGGTGAGAAAGCTGATGACGCCGTGATCACGGCCCGCCTCTCGTCAGACTTTGCCAAGGATCCCGATCTGAGTGCCATCAAAATCAATGTGGACACCCAAGGCGGCGCGGTCACCCTGACGGGCACAGCGCCTACGGAGGCCGCGAAGGAGAAAGCCACCACACTTGCCAAAGGCTTGAAGGGTGTCAGCTCAGTCGACAACAAACTGGTGGTCAAGCCGAGCTAGCTTCTCAAAAGAGGGGTTATCAGTAAAAAAGCAGTCGATGCAAGGTGCATGGACTGCTTTTTTTGGGCTGGCACAGTCCGAGTGCCAACCGAAACAGCCAACCGGTTGCGCCTGAAGCGCTAACGATTGGCCTGAGCGGGAGTTGAACGCTTACGGGCGAACGACGATGTCGTTGCGAACGGATTTCACATTCTTCACGCCACGCGCGATGTTTTCTGCCTGGGCTTTTTCAGTGGTGGATTTTGCGAAGCCGGAAAGCTGCACGGTGCCGTTGAGCGTTTCAACGCTGAGTGCCGAAGCAGACACGGTTTTGTCTTCAACGAATTTGGCTTTGACCGCAGCCGTGATGGCAGTGTCATCGACATAGGCGCCCGCTGTGGACTGACCACGCCCGACGGCGCAGCCGCTACCAATGATAGTGATACCAGCCAGAGCGGCGAATGCAAGTGCGCGAGCGTATTTCATAATAATTTTCCTCTTGAGATTGTTTAACTGAACTGGTGCAGAGTTTGAAATGCCAGTCGGGCAGCGGCACCACGCCGCCCGGCCTGCGGTTTGGGTTACTTTTCGAGCCAGTCGCTCAGCTCGTCGGCATGCTCTTCTTCGTCAGCCAGAATCTGCTCGAGCATCCGGCGCGTTGTGTGGTCTTTGTCGCCGATCAGCGCAATCATCTGGCGATAGCTTTCGACCGCGACGCGCTCGGCAACCAGGTTCGACCGGATCATCGCTTGCAGATCCTTGGATTCGTCGTAACCGGCATGGCTGCGGGAAGTCAGGCTGTCGGGCGAGAAGTCAGGCTCTCCGCCCAGCTGCACGATGCGCTCGGCGATGCTCTCCGAGTGCTGGGTTTCTTCCTGCGCATGAATCATGAATTCTTCAGCGATCTTGGGTGACGCAACGCCCTTGGCTGTGTAGTGATGGCGCTTGTAACGCAGGATGCAAACCAGCTCTGTGGCCAGCGCATCATTGAGCAACTTGACGATGGCATCGCGATGCGGTCCATAGGCCGGCGTTATCGCGCCGTCGGCGAGGCTGTTTCTAGCCGCGCTGATACCAGCTTCGTCGAGAACAAGCGTGTCACCATCGTGTTCGGGCGTGGCAGCGGTTGAGGCAGTGTTTTTTTTCATGAGGGCTCGGTTGGGTTGCGTGTTGGGTTGGGTGTTTGGGGATCAGGCGGAGAAAACAGGGACATCAACACGCTGGGAACAGCGGCCGATTTGAAAGCCGCCAGCAAAAGCCCGCCTACAGACAGAAGGCGCCATGGCCGGATCACCACGATGGCAGCGCCTGCTACCGCAGCCACGCCCAAAAGCTTGAACGGATGGCTTCTTGCATACCTGCCCACAACGGGCTGGGCAACATCGACGGCCATGCTGACGGGGTGATGGCGCCACCAGGTTCGTACCGCACGGGCGACTGCCGAGGGCCAGAAACTCGACGAACTTGAGCTCACTCCTGATTCATCACCAATCTCGTAGGGCTCCTCGGCAGAGCGGCCCATCGTTTTATCGTCACGGGTCATGTGCCTGACGATGGCCTTGCGGCTGACTGCGAGGCGTTCTTGCGGTGTGGGAAGTTGAGCTGAAGACATGGCTACTCTGTCTCTCTTCAGCTCACCATGCGCAATGCACGTGCATCGCTGTCGAGCTGCGCTTTCAGCTCCGGAAACTGTTCGGTCTGCCACGGCTTGAGGGCACGCACAATCGCAACGATGACCAGCAGCAACGCCACGCCAGGGACAATCACGAGAACCCAGTGAAACTGGTTCTGCATCAACCCCAGCATGACAGCCACGCCGGTCAGGCCCAGAAACACCACGCCGCTCAAAACCGCCACTACCCACGCCGCAGCGCGAGTGAGCAGGTCTGTGCCAGCACTGACCGCTTCCTGATGAAACAAGGCAGCATAAGCCGAGAGGTGATCCACTACCAGATCAGGTCGTTTGACCAACGTTGAAAAGAGTGGATGAAGCATGGTGTGTGTCGTTGGGCCCGTAGCTCTCAAAGTAATTTCAGGTTTTTGTTGATCGTCGCTTTGACTCTTCGGCGGCTCTTTTCTGCGGCTCAATAGCGGTCGTCGTTGCGATGGCGGGTTGCGGAAACAAGCATGGCCACGGCAGCACCGACTGCTGCGGCAATCAACACGGAGCGCAGCGGCTGCTCCGACACATAACGGCCGGTTGCTCCAGCTGCCTGGCTCAGCGACTGCTGCGCACGCTGCTTGGCTTCGGAGGCGAGGTCCAGACTCTGGCGGGCCAGTTTTTGGGCTTTGGACGCCAGCATGTCGACCATCGGATCTACCTGACCGCGCAATTCGCGAACCTTGTTCTCAGCCTTGTCCAGCGCGTCGTTGGCGTACTCACGCGTCGAATCGACCGCGCGGCTGGCACTGCCCAGAAGCTCTTCAGATGTCTGGTGCGCGGCTGCGGTGGTGTCACGGGTGGTTTTTGAAAATGGGGTGTTCATGTCGGTTCCTAAGGTTGCGTTGGATGGATGGTGATAAAGCGTTGTGAAGCGTATGAAGGCGACGTGTCCGCGGCTTGCGTTGTCGGCGTCAATGTCCTGACACGGCCCGGCGAGAAACTACTTCCTTCTCATAAGGCTCATGACGAAGCTCACGATAGCCATCACCGCGAAAATGAAGAAAAGAATTTTTGCGATCTCTACAGCACCGGCAGCGATTCCGCCAAATCCGAAAACCGCTGCAATCAGGGCGATCACCAGGAAAACGACGGAGTAGTGGAGCATTTTGGTTTCTTTGCCTTGTCAGTAGTGATCGGCGTTCCCTCTGAAACACCTGCTGCAAGGTTACGCAAAACACCCTTTTTTTCTCATCGGCTTCGGCGCTGTGGCCCTGTCAGCACTTGTGTCCGCACCCTGTAGGAGCGGGCTGACGGTTTCGGGCGGGTGTTTTGCAGTCAGGCTGATTGCCTGCGCAGAAGGCGCCCGGCGACCCGCTGCTCCCCCTGAGTTTTCAGCGGTCCTTGGGCAGGACGGCAGAAATCTTGGTGCCGCCACCCGGTGCAGACACCACGCTAAGCCGCCCGCCCGCGGCCTCCACGCGATGGCGCATGCCGGTCAGGCCGTGGCTGCCGGGGTTGACGTCGTCTGGCGTGAACCCCTTACCGTTGTCTCGTACGTCCACGCTGATGTAGCCGTCCATGTTAGCCAGGCTGATCTCGACCTGATCGGCTTCGGCATACTTTCCTATGTTCGTCAGGGACTCCTGCACCAGTCGGTACACGGTGAGTTGAGCCGAGCCATTGAGCTCCACCGCCTCCAGGTCTGTGGTGATCGACAGCCCTGAACGATCCTCGAATTCGCGCGCCAGAATCTCGAGCGAGGCCACCAGGCCCAGGTGCGAGAGCGAGGAGGGACGCAAATCTTCGACGATACGCCGCTTCAGCGCAATGCCGCTGTTGAGCGTGCTGATCAGGTGGTCTATCCGGTCGGAAACTTCGGGCAGGCTGGTGCCCAGTCGCGACTTGAGTCGCGCGACATCGAGTTTGGCGGCCGTCAGCAGGGCGCCCAGCTCGTCATGCAGCTCACGCGCCAGATGCCCACGTTCGTCTTCGCGAACGTTCTGTAAATGGGTGGCCAGCTCGGTTAGTGTTGCCGTGCGCTCACGCACCTGCGTTCCCAGCAGATCGCGTTCGCGCTGCAGCGCTTCCTGCTCCCGCACACCCGAAGCCAGCAAAGCCTGGGTCTGCATCAGGTACATATAGAACGCCAGCAAACCCGACAGCGCCATGATGCCAATGCCGATCCGTGACAGCTGCAGGGTCTTGGTGATTTGTGCCTGGCCGGTTTCCATCTTGACGATGCTGGCTGCAGCAAGTTTGGAGGCCTGGGCGCGGATGAAATTCATCTGGTCGGTGCCGACATCAGTGGTCAGCACGAACTTCCATGCGTCTTCCTGACCGGCCTGGCGCATGCGCACGGTCAAATCGATTTCAGCGAGCTTGCGCGAGATATGCCGTGACATCAGCCCGAACTCGGCCAGCTCTTGTGGAGAGCCCTCGAAAAGGCGGCGCACGCCGTCGAGTGTCTGGTTGATATCGCCAACGGCGGCACCGTAGGGCTCCAGGTATTTGGCATCACCGGTGAGAAGATAGCCGCGCTGGCCCGTTTCCGCATCAAGCATCTGCTGCATCAGTTTGTTGATGGCCCCTCGGGTCTTCTGGGCTTCTTCAATGTTCTGGACGGCGCTGGTAGATTGCTGAAAACTCGCTTCATTGATAAAGATCAGGATGGCCGCAGCCAGCACTGCCAAAGGCAGGCTGATGGCCATTCGGGGGACTGAAAATATTTTCACAAAGAACTCCAGCTGTTGCTTGGTCGAATAATTCGTCAATAATCGGGCCATGCATCAATTCGCATGCCAGGTTGCGCCATCGTGCTCAATTGTGCTGCCTGCAACTCATCCATCAAACAGAAAGACATCAACATGATCAAAATCGGAATCGTCGATGACCATGCCATCGTTCGTTCAGGCCTCAAACAGTTTTTCTCTGATCAGGTGGATTTGCGCGTCGTCGGTGAAGCCGGCAGCGGGCGGGAAGCCATTGACCTTGTTCGGAATGTCGAGCTCGACATTCTGGTGATGGATCTTTCCATGCCGGGTCAGAGCGGCATAGACGCGCTGGCCATGATTCGTGCCAAGGCGCCTGACGTGGGCATCCTGATTTTGAGCGGTTACCCGGAAGAGCATTACGCCGTGAACCTCATTCGGCAGGGCGCCAGCGGATATCTGAACAAGGAATGCGATCCCTCGGAAATTGTCGACGCCATTCGCGTGATTTCGCTGGGCAAGCGCTACATCACGCCGGCGGTGGCAGAGTTGCTTGCGCAGCAGCTGAACCGGCCGAACGACGTGGCTTCGCACGAACAATTGTCCGAGCGGGAGTTCCAGGTGTTTCTCAAGCTGGCCAAGGGCGAGACGGCTGGCGATATTGCCAAGGCACTCTCGCTGAGCGTCAAGACGGTGAGCACCTATCGCACGCGGGTGATGGAAAAAATGAGCCTAGCATCCAACAGCGATCTCACCTACTACGCGCTCAAGAACAAGCTGATCGATTGATATCAAACGCCCGTTGTTCGTTCGCGGGCCTCTGCTGAGCCAAGGCTACGGGTCTGCTCAATGCAGTACTCAATCAGCGCGTCGATTTCGTTGGACTTGTCAAAAACGGCATCCACACCGAGTTGGGTGCATCTCTGGCGAATGTCTGCCGTGGCATAGTTGCTAAGCACAACTACTTTTTGCCAGGGCTTGCGATCCCTGCAGGCGGCCAGCACGCCCAAGCCGCTGCCCTGTTTCAGGAACAAATCGACGATTGCAAGATCCCACTGCCTTCCTTTGGTAGCCAGCCAGGCCTTGCCGTCATTTTCGGTTTCGGCTGTGCCAACGGCATCGATAGAAGCCAGCTCTTCAAGAGTGCCAATCAGGTTTTCCCGAATCGTCGGGTTGTCTTCAACAATGTAAGTTTTCAGTCTCACTACTCATGTCCAGGTCAGCAGTCGAGTCCGTTCGGGCGTCGGCAATAGCAACTCATTGCGAATTGCGTTGTTTCCTAATGTATCTGCAAGCTGCCGGTATTTTGCCAGTGACTGCGGGCAGTAGCTGTAGGCCATCTCCTACCGACAAAATGTAGGCACTCGCCCACAGATTTGCATCGCGCGTGCCGACTGCAAAAAATCCGAAAGTCAGGTCATATCAACTGGTGGTGTCTCACAGCGCGTGGACTCGATCAAAGCCTTCCGTTGGGGCTTGTTCGCAGCGCATGTGCTCCAGCGCGATTGGCAAACAGGATGATCGCGGGAGTGCGCGATGCATCAACGTCTTCGGGCCGACACGACCCTGGCCACACCAAGGCACGCATGATGAAATTTTCTTTCCGATCCACCGGTGTTCGCTGGGTCACCGGCATTGCGATTTTGCTGGTTGTGATGATGGTCTTGATTGCATTTTTCCCGTGGGACATGTTGCGTCAGCCGATCAATCGCTACGTCTCGGGGCAGCTCGGGCGAAGGTTCGAGATCACGCAGCACCTTGATGTCAGGCTCGGCCGTACCACCACCGTCTTTGCCGACGGGGTGGAAATTGCCAACCCCGAGTGGGCCAGCAAGCCTCTGCTTTTGAAAGCTGCTGCCGCAGAATTCGACATTCATCTGTGGCCGCTGCTATTTGGCAAAGTACAGATTCCCCGCATTTCGCTGAAGAACCCGCAGCTTGGGCTGCAGGTCGAAAGCGACGGGCGCCGTACGTGGGCACTCTCGCGCGACACCTCTGACCAGGGCGCGGTTCCAGACATCGGCTCCTTGCTGGTCGACCAGGGCGCGCTGAGCTACATCGATTCAGCGCAGGGCGCAGACATCGCGGCGCAATTCTCGATTGCGGCGGAGTCGTCACACGAACTACCGCTGGATTTCAAGGCTTCTGGCAAATGGAAGGGCGAAAAATTCACGGCCAGTGGCCGAACGGGCGGTGTACTGAAGCTCAGCAAGAATGTGGAGGGCAGCTTCCCGGTGCAATTGAATGCACTCGTGGGGCGCACCAGCCTGAAGGCCAACGGCACCATCACCGATCTTGCCGAGCTGGCTGGTGTTGATGTCAGCTTTGACATGCAGGGGCGTAATCTGGATGAGCTTTATAAATTGACCGGCGTGGTCTTGCCAGCCACCCCGCCCTACAAGGTGCGCGGCAAGCTGGTCAGGAAAGGCGAGACGTGGATTGCGAGCCAGATGCAGGGCACGCTCGGCAGTTCCGACGTCAGCGGTTCGCTGACTTTCGACCAGTCGGCGGAAGTGGCGATGCTCAGCGGCAAGTTGCAGTCGAAGCTGCTTGATTTTGAAGATTTGGGGCCTGTGATTGGCCTGGCCCCATCGGCACGGGCTTCGACCGCGGCCAAACTTTCAATTTCAGCCGCTGCGGGCGCGCAAGGTGCGAAACCCCAGCCAGCTGCGCCCAGCGCACCCCGTGCCAATGCTTCCGGCAAAGTTTTGCCAACGGCCGTGCTGGATCTTGCCAAGCTCAAAAGCATGAATGCGGATGTCACCTATTCGGCCGCGGATATCAGGCACGTGAAGGAATTGCCGCTGGACAAGGGAAGCGTCCACGTCCTGCTCAAAAGCGGCGTGTTGCAGCTTGACCCGATTTCACTGGGAGTGGCTGGTGGTTCGATCGCAGGCACCATCAAGATTGACTCCAATCTGACGCCTGCAGCCTTCAACGCCAGGCTCGATGTGCGCGGCGCGCAACTCAATCAGCTTTTTCCCACGATCGAAACAACAAAGAGCAGCCTCGGCAAAGTCAGCGGCAAGTTTGACCTGAATGGGCGCGGTAACTCGGCAGCGCAAATGCTGGGCGGCGCCTCCGGCGATGTGGCGATGCTGATGGGTCGGGGCGAGATCAGCAACATCCTGCTCGAGTTCATGGGACTCGATGGCGGCGAAGTCATCAAGTTTCTGGTTCGAGGCGATCGCAACGTGCAATTGCGGTGCGCAGCCGCGGCGTTTGATGTGAAGCAGGGCGTCATGACCAGCCGGGCCATCGTGCTTGACACCTCCGACACTGTGATCAACGGCCGTGGCCAGGTCAGTTTTGCCAACGAAACGCTCGACCTGGTGCTGGACCCGGCGCCGAAAGACTTCAGCATTTTGAGTTTCCGCTCACCGCTGAAAATCGGCGGTACTTTTGCCGCGCCCACTGCCAGCCCGGACAAGGCAGCGCTGGCCGGCCGGGCCGGCATTGCGCTGGCGCTGGCCGCCATCAACCCCCTACTGGCGCTGGCCGCTACGGTGGAAACAGGGCCGGGTCAGGATGCAGATTGCGCTGGCGTTTTTGCGAATGCGCAGAAAGGCAAGCCTGGTGCGAGGCCGGCCAGCCCATCGGTGAAGGCGGTCAAATAGGAAGGCGGTCAAATAGCGGCGCAATCGCGGTCAAACAGCGGTCAGAACGAAACTGGAGCTCCGGTTCCCCCGGCGCCGCACACGCGGCATGACTCGTTCCGTGCCAGCGTCATCTCACTCCACTGCATGAACTTGCCGTCCAGCATCAACAGGCGCCCGGTCAATGGCTCTCCAATGCCGCACAGCAGCTTCAGCGCCTCTGCCGCCTGAACGGTGCCCACCACCCCCACCAACGGCGCAAACACGCCCATCGTGGCGCAATTGGCTTCTGGTGCCTGCTCGGTTGGCGGAAAGACGCAGGCATAGCAGGGCGAGTTCGTGCGGCGGGCGTCATACACCGCGATCTGCCCATCAAAGCGCATTGCAGCGCCTGATACGAGCGGCTTGCGGTGCTTCACACAGGCGCGGTTGATGGCATGGCGGGTGGCGAAGTTGTCGCTGCAGTCCAACACCACGTCAGCTTGCCGAACCCAAACATCGAGTCGCTCATCGTCAGCGCGCTCTGCAACGGGCACCACCTGCACGTCCGGATTGATGGCTGTCACAGCTTCACGCACCGAATCGACCTTCAGCATGCCGATGCGCGCTGTGCTGTGCGCGATTTGCCGCTGCAGGTTGGTGGCGTCGACCCGGTCGTCATCGACGATGGTGATGCGGCCGACGCCGGCGCTACCGAGGTACAGCGCGACCGGGCAGCCAAGCCCGCCCGCGCCGATGATGAGCACGTGCGATGCCAGTAATTTTTGCTGGCCTTCGATGCCGATTTCGTCGAGCAGAATATGCCGCGAATAGCGCAGTAGCTGTTCGTCGTTCATGAAACAAAGCCGGATGTAAATGACGAAAGGGGCACCACATGGGCGCCCCTTGTTCGTGCTGTGGGGTGCGCAGCGGGCAACGCGGCCCGTGCGCGCCAGCCCGGTCTAGTTATCTTTTTTCTCGTTTTTGGCTTCGACCACGGCTGTCTTGCTGACCATCACCGGTTTGCCCTTGAGCTTGTTGATGGCTTGACCCAGCTGGAAGTCCTTGTCGCTGCCCAGCTCCGGTGGCCGGCGCTGCTCCGGCGTTTTCTTGGCTTCCTCTTCAAGCCGTTTCATCGCTTCTTCTCTGGCTTTCTCGCGATTGGCGTCTTTCACCTCGGTGCCCTGGCCGCTGTTGAGGTGTTTCTCCAGATCAGCTTCACGGGTGCGCAGCGCCGCAAACGGGCTGCCCTCGGCCGTGTCGTCCACCAGCACATCGGGCACGATGCCGCGCGCCTGAATCGACTTGCCACTCGGCGTGTAGTAACGCGCCGTGGTGAGCTTGATGCCGGTGTCTGGGCCCAACGGCCGCACGGTCTGCACCGAGCCCTTGCCGAAAGTTTGCGTGCCCATGATCGTGGCGCGTTTGTGGTCTTGCAGCGCACCAGCAACAATTTCACTGGCTGAAGCCGAACCTTCATTCACCAGCACGATCAGCGGCACGGTTTTCATGGCTGCGGGCAGGCGTTTGAGCGGGTCGTTGGCGCTGCGGCGCTGATAAAACTCGGGTGCCGCCTTGTAGGTGAACTTGCTTTCGTCCAGCTGGCCGTTGGTCGACACCACCGTCACGTTCTCGGGCAGGAAGGCAGCCGACACGGCCACGGCCGCGTCGAGCAGGCCGCCCGGGTCATTACGAAGGTCAAGCACCAAGCCTTTCAGATTCGGCTCCTGCTTGTAGATCTGTTCCATCTTGGTGACGAAATCGTCGACCGTGCGTTCCTGGAACTGGCTCAGACGAATCCAGGCATAGCCGGGTTCAATCACCTTGCTGCGCACCGACTGGGTACGAATTTCTTCGCGGGTGATGGTGACTGGAAACGTCCGGTTTTCGTCCTTGCGGAAGATGGTCAGCAGCACCTTGGATTTGGGCTCGCCGCGCATGCGTTTGACGGCTTCATTGAGCGACAGGCCCTTGACGGCCGTGTCGTCGATGCGCGTGATCAGATCGTTTGGCTTGAGACCGGCGCGGTCGGCGGGGGAGCCTTCAATCGGGGATACGACCTTGACCAGGCCGTCTTCCTGGCTGATCTCGATGCCGACACCGACGAATCGTCCGCTGGTGCCTTCACGAAATTCCTTGAACGATTTTTTGTCGAAATAGGCGGAGTGCGGGTCCAGGCTGGAAACCATGCCGGAGATCGCATCGCTGATGAGCTTTTTCTCATCGACCGGCTCAACATAGTCTGACTTGACCATGCCAAATACGGCGGCCAGTTGCTGAAGCTCTTCGTGCGGTAACGGCGTGAGGCCGCCGCGCGCTACAGCC
>JANNKV010000018.1:0-8893 GCA_031396485.1 Polaromonas sp.
GATGCGGCGCGCCGAAGCTGTCCAGCACCGCTTTCGCTTCCGCCTCAATCTGCGGCCCGGTGGCAAACAGCACATTCGGGTCCAGGTTGCCCTGCAGCGCCATGCGGTCGCCGACGCGCGCGCGCGCCTGCGCCAGGTTCACCGTCCAGTCCAGCCCCAGCACCTCGCAGTCAAGCTGCCCCATCGCTTCCAGCCACTGGCCGCCGCCCTTGGTGAACACCAGGCGCGGAATCGTCACGCCGTCGTGCGTGCGCTTAAGCTGCGACAGCACGCGGGCCGTGTAGGCCAGACTGAAGGTGTGAAAAGCCGCATCGGCCAGCACGCCGCCCCAGCTGTCGAAAATCATCACCGCCTGGGCGCCGGCCTCAATCTGCGCGTTCAAATATGCCGCCACTGAATCCGCGTTGACGGCCAGCATGCGGTGCATCAGGTCGGGGCGCTGGTACAGCATGGTTTTCACCATCCGGTAGTCGTCCGATCCCTGGCCTTCGACCATGTAGCAGGCCAGCGTCCACGGGCTGCCCGAAAAGCCGATCAGCGGCACGCGGCCGTTCAAGGCCTTGCGAATCGACGTGACCGCGTCGAACACATAGCGCAGCTTGGCCATGTCGGGCACTGCGAGTTTCGCCACGGCGGCTTCGTCCCGCACGTTGCGTTCGAACTTGGGCCCTTCGCCGAGCGCAAAGCTCAGGCCCAGCCCCATCGCGTCGGGCACGGTCAGGATGTCGCTGAACAAGATGGCGGCATCCAGCGGATAGCGCTCCAATGGCTGCAGCGTCACTTCGGTCGCGTAATCGGTGTTGGTCGCCAGCCCCATGAAGCTGCCCGCCCTGGCCCGCGTGGCGCGGTATTCCGGCAGGTAGCGGCCAGCCTGGCGCATCAGCCAGACGGGGGTGTGGTCGGTGGCTTGCCGCAGGCAGGCGCGCAGGAAAGTGTCGTTTTGGAGGGGTGCGAACATGGCGGAATTGTCTCAGTTATGAGGCGCTGTGGATGCTGTAAAAGCCCCTGGTTTTGGCTGCCGACAAGGCTCCGGCGCGGTTTTGAGCATCAAATCGGCCTCTGACCCAGGCGAAACATGCGCGAGCAGCTATGAATTTAATAGCGACTGGAATCAGCCATGTTCATGCCGGCAGTGCCCGCATGAAGTCTTCCAGCGCGTCGATCGGCAGCGGCCGGCTGAACAGATAGCCCTGGTAGCACTCGCAGCCGTGGTGGGCCAGAAACGCGCGCTGGGCTTCGGTTTCCACGCCTTCGGCCATCACGCCCAGGCCCAGGCTTTGCGCCAGGCCGACGATGGTGCGGGCAATCGCGGCATCGTTGGGGTCGGTCAGGATGTCGGCGACGAAGGATTTGTCGATCTTGAGCTGGTCCAGCGGCAGCCGCTTGAGCATCGACAGCGACGAATAGCCCATGCCGAAATCGTCCAGCGCCAGGGTCACCCCCATGCCCTTGAGCCGGGCCATTTTGCTGATCGTGACTTCCATGTCTTCAGCCAGCAGGCTTTCGGTCAATTCGAGCTTGAGCTTGTGCGGGCTGACCTTGGGGTTTTGCAGCGCCGCCATCACCAGGTCAACGAATTCGGGGTGCCGGATCTGCCGCACGCTGACGTTCACCGCAATGCTCAGCGCGGCGGTCTCGGGCCGTTCGGACCAGACGGCCAGCTGTTCGCAGGCGGTTTCCAGCGCCCACTGCCCGAGCGGCAAAATCAGGCCGCCGTCTTCGGCCGCCGGAATGAACTCGGCCGGCAGTACCTGCCCGCGCGAGCCGTGCGTCCATCGCAGCAAGGCCTCGACGCCGGTCATGCGGCCGCTTGAGCCCACCTGCGGCTGGTAGTGCAGTGAAAACTCACCCTGGCGCAAGCCGCGCCGCAGGTCGGACTGCAGCGTCGCGTGCGCGCTGGCGGCAGCTTGCAGCACCGGGTCAAAAAAGCAGATCGTGTTGCGGCCGGCGGTTTTGGCCTGGTACATCGCCAGGTCGGCCTGCTTGAGCAGGTCGCCGATGTTGGTCTGGTCCTGGTTGAACGAAGTGACGCCGATGCTGCAGGTGCTGTAGTGCTGGTTGCCCGACAGCAGGTAGGGCTCGCTGAGCGCAGCCAGTATGTTTTCGGCAATCGTTTTGGCCTGCGCGGCGGCGTCATCGGCCCGCGTGCCCAGGTCTTCCAGCATGACGACGAATTCGTCGCCACCGAGCCGCGCTACCGTGTCGATCTTGCGCACGCAGGCCGTCAAACGTTCGGCGACCTGCTGCAGCAGCAGGTCGCCCTTGTGGTGGCCCAGCGTGTCGTTCAGCGCCTTGAAGTTATCGAGGTCGATGAACATCAGCGAGCCTTCGCGCGGCCGGCGGTGGTTTTGCGACAGCGCCAGCTGCAGCCGGTCCATCAGCAGCTGGCGGTTGGGCAGCTGCGTCAGCGGGTCATAAAAAGCCAGGTGCTTGATTTCGCTTTCGGCGGCCTTGCGCCGCGTGATGTCGCGGCCCACTGCCACCCAGTGCGTGAGGAACACGCCGGCGTCATCGGCCACTGGCACGATATCGACTTCCATCCAGAAATGCCGGCCGTCTTTTTTGTGCGTGACCAGCTCGGCCTGCACCGGCTCGCCGCGCTGGAAGGCCAGCAAGATGCGTTCGACCTCGCGGCGCTGCGTCAGCGGCCCGCAGAGGATGCGCGGCGACTGGCCCAGCGCCTCTTCGCGGCTGTAGCCGGTGTGACGCTCAAAGGCGTTGTTGACAAAAATAATCCGTGCGCGGGGCGCGCCGTGCGGCACGGCTTCGGTGATCAGCACAATGTCGTTGAGCCGCGAGATGCTGGTTTCCAGCAGGATCAGCTGCTCGCGGGCCTTGCGCTTTTCGCTCACATCCCGAAAGTAAACCGCCACGCCTTCGGCGAAAGGATAGACGCGCACTTCAAACCAGGTGTCCATGGGCGCGTAAGGCGACTCGAACTCGACATGCTGGCTGCCGGCGACAGCCGCGCGGATCTGCTCTGAAAAAGACGTGTTGATGGCGCCAGGAAACTCACGCCAGAAGCTTTTGCCGAGCAGGTCGGCACTGCTGCGCCCCAGCAACTGCTCACCGTGCGGGTTCAGAAAGGTGAAGCGCCATTCGTGGTCAAGGGTGTAGAAGCCCTCGGTGATGCTGTCGAGCGTGATGCCCAGCCGCGTGGCCAGGCGCTGGGCGTCTTCCTCGGTGTGTTGCAAGGGCAGACGGGGCTGGTCGGCTGTCGCGCCGTCGGCCAGCGCTGGTGTTTGTGTGGGCGGTGATGCGAGCTGATCAGCCAGCAGGCCGGCAAGCGCTTCGAGGTCGCGTTCGCGGTCATGGCCCAGCGCGCCGGGCGCGGTGTCCATCACCGCCAGCAGGCCCGGGAGGGCGCAGTTCTCGCTTTGAAGCTGCACCAGCTGGATGAAATGGATGGCCGCACTTTCATCGCTGGCACCGGTGGCAGGCAGCGGCGGGCGCGCCGGCGTTTCAAGCGCTGGCACCAGCCGGGCCAACAGAGCCGGAACCGCTTCGCTGCGTGTGCCGGCCAGGCCGGTGCCCGCGACAAAAACCGGCGTGTCGCCGTCGAGCAGAACGACCATGGCCATGGGCATCGCGCAGGCATGTGCAGCCAGCCGTGCGATGGGCAAGGCCTTGCCGCGGGCCGGATGCCCGGTGACTTCGCCCTGCAGCGCCGTGAGACGAGGAGGAACTTTCCGTTCGGTGATCAATTCAGACACAGCTCAACATCTTCGGGCAATCTCCATGTGCAGCGCCAGGCAGGGTGGCCAGCTGATGCTGAAGCCTCAAAAGCATCAGAGCGTTCGAAATTTGCAAGCATCGCTGTGAAGGGGTTTCCAAACGTTTCGTCCCTTACCAGCGCAAGGGCTCGGCCTACAAAATGCACCGCTTTTGCCCCATCGGCTTCGTCTGTGTCATGCACCATGATCGAGTTATGTCCAGTCCCGAACTCGCCCATCTTGACGGTCGCCATGACCTGGCCGGTCTCCGGTCGGCCCTTGACAACCTGTGCAGCCGCTATGGCAGCTTGCGTCATCTGACCATCTTGCCGGCTAACCACGTCGGGCGGCAGCAGGCCTTGTGTTTTTTGCGCATGGCCAGCAGCGAAGAAGAAGAACGCATCATGACAGCCTTGGGCATTGGGCGCTTTGGCGGCGAACTGGTGCTGGTGGTCAATCTGCGGCCTGGTCTGGTGTCTGGCGCAAGCGCTGCGGCGACGAGCGCTTCTGCGTCCATCGCGGCCACATCCCTCTAGCGTTGACCTGCGTCGCGCGCCACCGGGTGCCGCAACAGCAGCCGGTCCAGCGCGTTCAGGGCTTCGTAGCAGTCGGCAAAGTCGGCAAACAGCGCCGTGTTGTCGGGCGCGGCGGCCTGGCCCTTCCAGGCGGCGCGAAACGCATCAAAAATATCGGCAAAGGTTCTCTCGCCATCGATCAAGCGCAAAATCTGCGGCCCGTAGCGGCCAGGGTTGACCTTGAACGCCATGCCCGAATGTGCATGGTTCAGCATGAAAGGCTGGCCGCCCTGGCTGCCAAACACCTGCGCGGCCATCTCGCCGCTCAAAGGCTCATGAAAAAAGAAGGGCACGTACGCTGCGTCGCCATAGGGCGCGGTGCAAGAGGCGCTGCGCGTCACATACAACGAATGCGTGATGATGCTGCCGATCAGCAGTTCGGCGATTTCATACTGGCGCCGGCGCGGCAGCGCAGCCAGGTTCGCGGCCATCGCGGGCGGTTTGCTGCCCAGCACCATGCGCGGCAGGTACGGCGAGCGGCCGCGCTGCACGTCGGTGAAGGCCAGATGCATGCCGTGGCCTTCAGGGCTTCCATCGCTGAGCCAGTCAAACAGCTCGCCGACGCTGTACGAACGGTCTTGTGAATGCAGCAGCAGGTCGTAAATACCGGCGTCGCCTATCTTCTGGTCGTGGTGCAGCGCTTCGCTGAGCTTGAAGCCGTTAAACGGCGGCAGGCTTTGCAGCAGGTCGCGCGTGTTGGCGATCTTGCGCGCGTCGTCAGGCGCGGTACCGCCTGGTTGCGCGGCATTGACCAGCCGCATCAGCGCCTGCATCTGGTAGACGCCAGTGCGGCCCGTGGTGGCGTACAGCATCAGGCCGATGGCGCCATCGTCGGCCAGCACGCTCAGCAGCGCGCGAAAGCCGGCGTCGGGGTCGGCCAGGTGGTGCAGCACGCCGCTGCAGTTGATGTAGTTGAATCTCTCAAGACCCAGTCTGGGCAGGTTGAGCAGCGAGTCGTGAATCCAGGTGATGTTGGTCAGGCCGCGAATCTTCGCGCGCTCTTGTGCAATCGCGATGCTGGCCTGGCTCATGTCCAGGTGCACGATGTGCGCGTCGGTATGTTTGAGCTGCTCGGCCAGAAAAATCGTCGCGTCGCCGGTGCCGCCGCCCGCTACCAGCGCCCTGAACCCGTGGGCAAATGACTGCCTGCCGGCAAAGCAGTAGTGGTTGATCATCGGCAGGTCTTCGAGCCAGGTCAGCATCAGGCGCTTGTTGTCGTCTTGCGGATCGCAGGGCGGGTAGGGCAGCGCTTCGTACTGGCTTCTGACTTGGGGCAGGTAGTTGTCTGGCATGAAGGAGCTGAAAAAGGCTTTGAAAAAAAGGGCGGCAAGCTTGCATAAACGCAGGCTCTGCGCAAGAAAATTCCAGTTTGCGCTCAGCCCGCCGCGGGGCTGGCAGCCAGCAAGCTCGTCACCAGCCCGCGCGACACCAGCACGCGGTGGTCGATCTTGATGCACTGGTCCTGCACCACCAGCAGGCCGTGCGCTTCGGCCTTCGCCGCGGCTTCCGCATTCGAAATGCCAAGCTGCATCCAGACCGCCTTCGCGCCGATGGCAATCGCTTCATCGACCACGGGCGGAATGTCGACGCTGTTGCGAAAGCAGTTCACCAGCTCGATTTTTTCGTGCTGTGCGGCCTCCAGCAGGGAGGCATAGGCTATTTCACCCAGCACTTCGCCGCCGTCGACCGCCACATTCGGGTTGACCGGAATGATGCGGTAGCCGGCGGCCTGCAGGTAGCGGGCGACGTCAAAACTGGCGCGGTGCGGATGGGGTGACAGCCCGACCACCGCAATCGTGCGGCAGGTGTTCAGGATGAAAGGCAGGCGCTCCGAGGGGCTGAGCGCGGGAAGCGTGGAATCTGTTCCAAGTGAGTTCACGAACGTCAAAACGAGGCCTTTTGGGTGCGGCCACGCGGTGAGCAGGCCCGGTTGTCGGTCAGACCTGTTTATATCAGGCTCAAGCGAGCGCGCTGGCGTCACGCGTCCTTGTACTTGACCGAGCAGCCATACGGCCGCGTCGAGGCCATCGCAATCGGCTTGCCGGCCAGCGCTTCATTGAGGCCCTGGCGCACGTAGTTGGTGGCGGTCTTGATGTCATCGACTCGCGCTGAAGGGATGCTGTCGATGCCGCCGGCGTAGATCAGCTGGCCCTGCGGGCTGACGATGTACATGTGCGGCGTGGTCTTGGCGCCGTAGAGCTGGCCGATTTTTCCGGTCTCGTCCATCAGCGTGGCAGTGGGCGCGCCACGTTTTTCAGTCATCCAGCCGGCGAGTTTGACGGGCGCCAGGTAATCGCGGCTGTCGGGCTCGGTCGAATTGACAGAAAGCCACACCACGCCCTTGCCTGTGAATTCTTTTTGCAGACCCTGCATGTTGCCGCCGCCGTAGTGCTTCATCACAAACGGGCAGCCCGGGTTGGTCCATTCCAGCACCACCAGCTTGCCCTTGAAGTCACTGAGCCTGTGGGTTTTGCCCGCGGTGTCCAACGCAGAAAAATCGGGCGCGGCTTGCCCGACAGTGGCAATACCGTTGCTGGCGGCGTGAGCCGGGCGGGTCAGCGCAGCGGCCCAGGGCATCAAGGTGACTGAGGCGAGCGCGCCTGAAAAAGTACGGCGATGGATCAACCTGGGTAGCTTGCTGGAATGATTCAACATGGCGGGAATTCCTTGCAAAAAAGTTGAGATTGGAAATTACAGCTTGGCCAGTTCGGCCCGAACATCATCAACCGACAAAATTTCTGACAGCACCACCGGCGCGCGGCCGGGTTTGTAGATGGCGTAGACCGGCACGCCGCTGCGGCCCAGTTGCGCCAGCGCGGCCGTCACGGCCGGGTCACGGCGGGTCCAGTCGGCGCGTAGCAAGGCGACGTTTTTCGCAGCGAAGTCCGCCAGCACGGCGCTGTCGGACAGCGTGGTTGTCTTGTTGTACTGGCAGGTCACGCACCAGGCGGCGGTGAAGTCAACCAGCACGCTCTGGCCTTTGGATGTGAGCTGTTCGACGCGGCCCGGCTCCCAGGCCTGCCAGGCCGGCAAATTGGCATCACCGGTCGCCGTGCTGGCCTGTACCTCGGCCAGGTCCAGCGGTTTGATGATGTTTGCCCCTGCAGTCCAAACAAATAGTGCGCCAAGCGCTATTGAAACAGTAGCAATGACAGGGCGCGCCCGGCCCGGCAAGCCCAGCGCCCAGACCGCCAGCGCCATCACCACCAGAAAGCCCAGCAGCGTTCCCGCGCCATCGATGCCGCTTTGCTGGCCCAGCACCCAGACCAGCCAGGCCACCGTGCCAAACATGGGGAAGGCCATCAGTTGCTTGAAGGTGACCATCCACGCGCCGGGGCGCGGCATAAGCCCGGCCACGCCCGGTATCAAGCTGGCCGCCAGAAACGGCAGCGCCATGCCAACACCGATCGCGCCGAACACCGCCAGCGCTTCTACAGCCGGCAGGCCGATGGCGTAACCCAGCGACGCCCCCATGAAGGGCGCCGTGCAGGGCGAAGCAATCGCAGTCGCCAGCACACCCGTCAGAAACGCGTTGACGGTGGGGTTCTTGCTTTGTGCGTTCGCCACCCGGCCCGGCAAAAAGTTGCCGAACTCAAACAGGCCCGCCAGATTCAGGCCGACCAGTGTGAACAGCACCGCCAGCGCGGCCACCACGGCCGGGTTTTGCAGTTGAAAGCCCCAGCCGAGTTGCTCGCCGGTAGCGCGCAGGCCGAGCAGCAGCGCGCCCAGCGCCACAAAGGACAGCACGACACCGGCGGTGTAGGCAAAGCCGCTGGCAGCGCGGTCCGCCCGATTTTTGACCTGCACAAAGCCCACGACCTTGATGGCCAGCACCGGAAACACGCACGGCATCAAATTCAAAATCAGGCCGCCCAGCAGTGCACCCACTATCGCGGCCAACAGGCTGAAAGAATTGCCGAAAGGGGCCCCGGATAACTTCGGCTGAATTGGCACGGCGCCAGCGGCGGCATTGGCCTTCAGCGCCGCTTCCAGCGCAGGCGGTATCTGCACAACGGCGGCCGGCGCAGGCCAGTTGCCCTTCACCGGCACTTCCAGGCGGTAAGCTGATTCGTTGAACGCCACCACCAGCGGCATCATGCCGGGGCTCTCCAGGCGCTGTGGGCTCAAAGGCACCTGCGCCGTCCAGAGGTCGCCCTGCCAGCTTTGTTTCACTGGCGCGGCCGGCTCCGTCACATTGCCGGTTTCCGGAAAAAACGCCAGAGTTTTGCCCTGCAGCGCGGCGGGCAGGCCGGCGAGCGAAATTTTCAGGCCGTCATTGCCGACCTGAATGTCGCTGCTGCCACTAACGCCACCAGCCAGCGGCTTGGGCGCGGCGGCGAAGGTCGCCGCAAACGCCTGCGAGTTCGTGGCCGTCGAGCTTCTGGCGGGTACGCTGAGCGTGAACTCGCCTTCCTGCGGAATGCATTCCTTGCGGCAGACCAGCCAGGTGGCTTTGAGTTTGATGTCGAGCTGCGACGCGTTGAAGCCGGGCGCGACGGTCAGCGGCACCGGCAGCAGCACGGTGTTTTCATAACCGTAGTTGGCCAGCGTGCCGATGGGTATCTTTTTAGGCGTTGGCCAGGCAATCTCGCCGGCATCAATGCC
>JANNKV010000100.1:0-35783 GCA_031396485.1 Polaromonas sp.
GCGGTGCGAAGTTGAAATGACTGATGTTAAGAATGCGCCTAAGCAAGGGGACAAGTCAGCAACCATATACAGTTGGTTCCGGGTACCTGCTTCCATGCCGAAGGTGCGCGCTTCGTCGACCAGAATCGGCACCACACGCGGGCCCAGCGCCTGGTCGCGCAGCAGCTGCGTAAGAAAGCGCACGTAGGCTTGCGTGGTCGAGATTTCGCGGCCTTCGGCCGTCGGCTCGATCACTGATTTGAAGGTGTCCAGCGACGGCACGGTGAACTGCTCGTCGGCCTTGGTGCGGCGATGCGGCAGGTAGCCGCCGAGGGCCTTGCGGCGTTCGTGCAGGTAGCGCATCTCGGGCGTGTCGTCAGCAGGCTTGTAGAAAGGAATGTCGGCGAGCTTGCTGTCGGGAATCGGGATGCCAAAGCGGTCGCGGAAGGCCTTGATGTCGTCGTCCGACAGCTTCTTGGTCTGGTGAACGTTATTCTTGCCTTCACCGATTTTGCCCATGCCAAAACCCTTCACGGTCTTGATCAGCAGCACCGTCGGCTGGCCCTTGTGGTTCACCGCCGAATGGAACGCGGCGTAGACCTTTTGCGAATCGTGTCCACCGCGGCGCAGGTTGAAGACGTCATCGTCGCTCATGTGGGCGACCATCTCCAGCGTCTTGGGGTCCTGGCCGAAGAAATGCTTGCGCACGTAGGCGCCGTCGTTCGCCTTCATGGCCTGGTAGTCGCCGTCCAGCGTGTCCATCATGACCTTGCGCAGCGCGCCGTCTTTGTCACGCGCCAGCAGCGGGTCCCAGCCGCTGCCCCAGATCAGCTTGATGACGTTCCAGCCCGAGCCGCGGAATTCGCCTTCGAGTTCCTGAATGATTTTGCCGTTGCCGCGCACCGGACCGTCGAGGCGCTGCAGATTGCAGTTGATGACGAACACCAGGTTGTCGAGCTTTTCGCGTGCGGCCAGGCCGATGGCGCCCATCGATTCGACCTCGTCCATTTCGCCGTCGCCGCAGAAGACCCAGACCTTGCGGTTTTCGGTGTTGGCGATGCCGCGGGCGTGCAGGTATTTGAGAAACCGCGCCTGGTAAATCGCCATCAGCGGGCCGAGACCCATCGACACCGTGGGGAACTGCCAGAACTCGGGCATGAGCTTGGGATGCGGGTAGCTCGACAGGCCCTTGCCATCGACTTCCTGGCGGAAGTTGAGCAGCTGCTCCTCGGTCAGCCGGCCTTCGAGGTAGGCACGCGCGTAAACGCCAGGTGAGACGTGCCCTTGAATGTAGAGGCAGTCGCCGCCGTGCTCTTTGCCCGGCTCATTACTTTCAGCATGCCAGAAGTGATTGAAGCCGGCGCCGAACAGGCTGGCCAGCGATGCGAACGAACCGATGTGACCCCCGAGATCGCCGCCATCAGCCGGATGCAGGCGGTTCGCCTTGACCACCATCGCCATGGCGTTCCAGCGCATGTAGGCGCGCAACCGTTTTTCAATTTCAAGGTTGCCGGGGGAGCGCTGTTCCTGGTCCGCCTCGATCGTATTGACGTAACCGGTGTTCGCCGAAAACGGCATGTCGATGCTCTGCTGGCGCGCATGCTCCATGAGTTGCTCAAGCAGGAAATGCGCGCGCTCCGGGCCTTCGCTTTCGATCACGGCCGAAAGCGCATCCATCCATTCGCGGGTTTCCTGCGCGTCTTTGTCTTGCGCACCGGTGTGTGCCGCATCGTTGGCGGCGGCGCGCAGCTTGTCAGCACCCGCTTGCTCGGTACTTATCGGATTTGCAGCCATTTTTGTCTCCAGAAGAAAGCTGTGAAACCGCAGGGCACAACGCCGGAACTGCGCATCAAGCTTGTGTTTGCAGGGAAATTAGACACCAAAGCCTAGTTTCTCATAAAATTTATAAAATTTCAAATAGTGCTTATTGATTTCACATTAAGAAATATTAAACAACCTGGGCAGATTTTCATTTGCCCGCCTTTTCAGCTCGCGCGGGCCTGATTGCCAACCCTGCTCTTGCAAAAGCCACAGCGCGTCTTTTCCTGTTTGCCAAGTCAAGTCCTTTAAACTGGTGGGCTCGCTTATGCCTACTCCCCTGCCTGCCCCAAACCAACTCACCAGCACCGCGCCGCTGGCGTTGTGGCGGCGCTGGTGGCGCCGGCAGTCGCCGTCGCGGCAAGACCGCTACATCACGCTTGGCCCGTTGTTGGCCGTCGTCCTTTTTCTGGCGGCGGTCGTGGCGGCCTTTGGCTATTTGCGGATCGAAGAGATAGACCGGGAGCAGCAGGCCGTCAGGCGCGATGTCGAATACGCACAGCAGCGCCTGAGGCTGCGTTTGCTGGAGCGCCAGGAGCAACTGATGCGGATCGCACGGGACGTGGCGAACCGCGAAGTCGACGCCGAGGAATTCATTGTTCAGGCCACAGCGCTAATAAATCAATACCCCGAACTGATGGCAGTGACCTGGGTCGACAACAAAAAACGGGTCAAGAGCGCGTACGTTTCTTCCAGTGCGAACATAGGCCAGCCTCCCACACCCGGTGGACCCCTCAAGCTTGCCGGCAACGATGGCACCTTCGAGCTGGCGCGCGATCTGCGGCAGCCGGTCTATTCGCGGCCGCTGATCAACAAGGACGGCGGTATTTACAGCACGCCCACGCTGCAGCTGCAGGTGCCGATGGACGAGCAGGGAAAATTCGGCGGCGTGATCATTGGCGAATACTCCATCGACGGGCTGCTGCGTTTTGGTGTGCCTACCGAAGTGACCGCCAAGTACGCTGTAACGCTCATCGACGACAAGAACCTCGTGCTGGCCGGTAACCTGCCGCCGCCGCGCAACCCGGCAGAGCGGCTGTTGCCCTGGTCAGAAGCCGCTGCTGAATACGAGATACCGGTGTCGCCCGTTGGCAATGGCCTGCTGATTCGCGCTGAAGGCTACCGCGCCTCGCTCGGTGTGGTGGGCAGCGGTTTTTTCTGGCTGGTCAGCGCCTTGAGTGCGTTGACAGTGTGGATGCTGCTGGGCACCTGGCGCCACACGCGTCGCCGCGTGCAGGCGCAGCAGGCCCTGATCTCCGAGACCAACTTTCGCCGCGCCATGGAAAACTCCATGCTGACCGGCATGCGCGCGCTCGATCTGCAGGGCCGCATCACCTACGTGAACCCGGCGTTTTGCCAGATGACCGGCATGCAGGAGAACGAACTGGTCGGCTGCACCGCGCCTTTTCCGTATTGGCCCGAAGCCGATCTGGAAAGCCTGACTGCACGCCTCAGTGACGAGTTGAACGGACGCGCGCCCCCGGGCGGTTTCGAGGTGCGCGTCAAGCGCAAGAACGGGCAGATCTACGACGCCCGCATGTATGTGTCGCCGCTGATCGATCCCCGCGGCCAGCAAACCGGCTGGATGACCTCGATGACCGACATCACCGAGCCGAAGCGGATCCGGGAAGAATTGTCGGCCTCGTACGAGCGCTTCACTACCGTTCTTGAAGGACTGGATGCGGCCGTGTCGGTAGCGCCACTGGGCAGCGAAGAATTGCTGTTTGCCAATCGGCTGTATCGCGCCTGGTTTGGCGCTGAGGTGGCCGGGCACATGAACCTGATCGCACAGGCGGGCGTGCCGGCGGCGCACCCGACCGATGACGCGCTGGATGCCGTTGATGGAATGGCCGGCCTGCCGACCGATGCACTGACCGCCGCGCAAACCGAGAATGCCGAGATCTACGTGCCCGAGCTGTCGAAGTGGCTCGAGGTGCGTTCCCGCTACCTGACCTGGGTCGATGGCCGGCTGGCGCAGATGGTCATTGCCACCGACATCACGCCCCGCCGCCATGCCGAAGAACAGGCCGCGCAGCAAAACGAACGCGCGCAAACCGCCAGCCGACTGATCACGATGGGCGAGATGGCGTCCAGCGTGGCGCATGAACTCAACCAGCCGCTGACGGCCATCAACAACTACTGCAACGGCATGGTGTCGCGCATCAAGGGCCAGCAGATCAGCAGCGAAGACCTGCTGGTGGCACTGGAGAAAACCGCACGGCAGGCGCACCGAGCAGGGCAGATCATCCAGCGCATCCGTTCGTTTGTGAAACGCAGCGAACCCAACCGCAGTTACGCCGACGTCAGTACCTTGGTCAGCAACGCGATGGAGCTGGCCGACATCGAACTGCGGCGCCATCATGTGCGCCGCAGCCACTACATTGCGGCGCGCCTGCCGCAGATCATGGTGGACCCGATTTTGATCGAGCAGGTGCTGATCAACCTGATGAAAAACGCCGCTGAATCGATCGAGCATGCGCACCTGCCGGCGGCACGCCGCAGCGTGGAATTGCGGGTGGTCCCCAAGCGGATCGACGACCGCAACGTGGTGGAGTTTTCGGTACTCGACTCCGGCCGCGGGCTGTCACCGGAAGTCAAGGCCCGCCTCTTCGAAGCTTTCTATTCCACCAAGGCCGAAGGCATGGGTATCGGGCTGAAGTTGTGCCGCAGTATTGTCGAGTCTCACCAGGGCAGGATGGAGGCCGAGAACCTCTACAATGGCGACGAGGTTGTGGGGTGCCGGTTCACCTTCTGGATTCCCGTAACGCCCCTGCTTCTGCCTGTGGCACCAGCTACTGATAACGTAGCATCCAGAAGCGCCGACCTTCATTGATCTTCACCAGTCGCTGTTTTCAAAAGTTCACGAAAGAAGTTTGGCATGAGCTTGATTCCCAAAAAAGGTACTGTCTATGTGGTCGATGACGACGAAGGCGTGCGCGACTCATTGCAGTGGCTGCTGGAGGGCAAGGACTACCGCGTGCGGTGCTACGACTCGGCCGAAACTTTTTTGAGCCGCTACGACGCGCGTGAAGTGGCCTGCCTGATCGTCGACATCCGCATGGCCGGCATGACCGGGCTCGATCTGCAAGACCGACTGGTCGAGCGCAAGTCGCCGCTGCCCATCGTCTTCATCACCGGCCACGGCGACGTGCCGATGGCCGTCAACACGATGAAAAAAGGCGCCATGGATTTCATCCAGAAGCCTTTTCAGGAAGCCGAACTCGTCAACCTGGTCGAGCGCATGCTGGAGCAGGCCAAGGAAGCATTCGCCGGTCACCAGCAATCTGCCAGCCGCGACGCCTTGCTGGCCAAGCTCACCTCGCGCGAAGCGCAGGTCCTGGAGCGCATTGTCGCCGGTCGTCTGAACAAGCAGATCGCCGACGACCTGGGTATCAGCATCAAGACGGTGGAGGCGCACCGCGCCAACATCATGGAAAAGCTCAATGCCAATACCGTGGCCGACCTGCTGAAAATAGCACTCGGATCGAGCGCGCCCAAGGCTTGAGAGCAGCCTGTGGGCGATTTGCTGGTTGCTCACTTTTTCATAGCTGCTTGCGCAGGAAATTCCTGGGCTAGCAGCACATTTCTTTTCAAACTAGCACCATGACGGCACAACTGATCGACGGCGTTGCCCTGTCCAAAAAACTCCGCGCTGATGTTGCTGCACGCGCAGCCACCCTGCGCGCTCGCGGCGTGGTGCCGGGGCTGGCCGTGGTGCTGGTGGGCGACAACCCGGCCAGCCAGGTCTACGTGCGCAACAAGGTCAAGGCCTGCGAAGACAGCGGCCTGCATTCAGTGCTGGAGCGCTACCCCGCGACGCTGACTGAGGCCGACCTGCTGGCGCGCATTGATGCTTTGAACCGTGACTCCGCCATCCACGGCATTCTGGTTCAGCTGCCGCTTCCCGCGCACATCGACGCACACAAGGTGATCGAGGCGATTACACCCGACAAGGACGTCGACGGCTTTCATGTGGCAAGTGCAGGCGCGCTGATGGTCGGCCAGCCCGGCTTCTGGCCCTGCACGCCTTATGGCTGCATGAAGATGCTGGAAGACATCGGCTACGACCTGCGTGGCAAGCACGCGGTCGTCATCGGTCGCAGCAACATCGTCGGCAAACCAATGGCGCTGATGCTGCTGCAGAAAAACGCCACGGTGACCGTGTGCCACAGCGCCACCAAAGACCTGAAATCGATGACGCTGCAAGCCGATGTGATCGTGGCGGCCGTCGGTAAACGTGATGTGCTGACACGCGACATGGTCAAGCCCGGCGCGGTCGTGATCGATGTGGGCATGAACCGCAATGACGACGGAAAGCTCTGCGGCGACGTCGATTTTGAAGGTGTGAGGGAAGTCGCCGGCTACATCACACCGGTGCCTGGTGGCGTGGGGCCGATGACCATCACGATGCTGCTGGTCAATACCCTCGAAGCTGCGGAACGCTTGTAGTCTCGCGGGCGCAGCCAGTTCTCGTTTTCAGTCCTACTTCCGCAAACTCAAGTGCCACAGCGCCCATCCGGCGCACAGCCACTGCCCCAGATACATGGCGCTGCCGAGCCCATGCCAGAGCTTCAAATTGCCGCCATCAGCCCGCGCGCTGACGATGCGCGGTGTTACGCCAAACTCAACCAGCACCGCCAGCAACAAACCAGCCACTATGAATTTGATAGCTGGTTGCGCAGGTAATACCTGGGCTAGAGCATCTTTTCTATTCGAAACGAGCAACAGAAGCATGGCGCAGACGATTCCGAGCCAAGTCTGCGCCGTGAACAGCTTTGCGGCCATGGCACCGGCTGCAGCCGGGTTGGGCAGGTGCATGAACAGCAGCGGCACCACCACGAAACCCAAACCCGTCAGGCTGCCCCACCACAGGGCCGCCAGCAGGATGCTGATGCGGGACCGGGTGTTCATGACCAGCCAAGGAGGCGCCGTAGACGTGCAGCGAGGGGCGGCCGGAAGTGACGCAAAGCGAGCGAACGCGGGGGCAAGTTATTCAAACAGGGGCCGCGGGACTGGCTTTGCCAGACCGCAGGCGCAGCGGCCCCCTCGGGGGGCAGGAAGCTACACGCAGTGAGCGACCGTGGGGGCACTAGATATACATCACCGCAATGATTTCGTAACGTTTGAGGCCGCCCGGCGCCTGCACTTCGGCGGTGTCGCCTTCGTCCTTGCCAATCAGCGCGCGGGCAATCGGCGAGCCGATATTGACCCGGCCGTGCTTGATATCGGCCTCGTCTTCGCCGACGATCTGGTAGGTCACCTTGTCACCGGAATCTTCGTCCTGCAGCTCGATGGTCGAGCCGAAAACCACCTTGCCGCCAGCGTCCAGCTCGGAAGGATCAATGATCTGCGCAGCCGACAACTTGCCTTCGATTTCCTGGATTCGCCCTTCGATAAAGCCCTGGCGATCCTTGGCGGCGTCGTATTCGGCGTTCTCGCTCAGGTCGCACTGGGCCCGGGCTTCAGAGATAGAATTAATGACCCACGGCCGTTCGACGGTTTTCAGTTTATGCAGCTCGGCCTTGAGACTTTCCGCGCCGCGCTTGGTAATCGGGATGGTTGCCATGTTTTTTTGCTCCTGCAAAAGCGAAACCGCCACCAGTCACCTGGCGGCGGCGTGTTCAATCAAAAATTAAGTTTAATGCAAATACGACGCCGACGAGCTGCCCAACGTCACGAATTGGTGACTTCAGGTCAGTTGCGCATGCAGCTCCTGAATCGAGTAAACGTCCAGGTTTTCGAGGTATTTCATACCCTCAACCGCCGCTTCGGCGCCGGCAATCGTCGTGAACGTGGTTACACGCGCCAGCAAGGCCGACGTGCGAATCTGCCGTGAATCGGCAATTGCGTTGCGCCGCTCTTCCACCGTGTTGATGACCAGCGCTATTTCTTCGTTTTTGATCATGTCGACAATGTGCGGCCGCCCTTCGGTGACCTTGTTGACCACCGTGCAACTAACGCCCGCAGCCTGAATGGCAGCAGCCGTTCCTTTGGTCGCCACCACCTCAAACTTCAGCGCTGCCAGCGCGCGGGCAACACCCACCGCGCGGGCCTTGTCATTGTTTTTCACTGTCAGAAAGACCTTGCCCGACGTGGGCAGCTTGGTCCCGGCCCCGAGCTGCGACTTCACAAAGGCTTCGCCGAAGGTTTTTCCGACGCCCATTACTTCGCCTGTTGATTTCATCTCGGGGCCAAGAATCGTGTCAACGCCAGGAAACTTGACAAACGGAAACACGGCCTCCTTCACGCTGAAATACGGCGGCGTCACTTCCTGCGTGATGCCCTGTGAAGCCAGCGACTGACCGACCATGCAGCGCGCCGCGACCTTGGCCAGCTGGATGCCGGTGGCCTTGCTGACAAAAGGCACGGTGCGCGAGGCGCGGGGGTTGACCTCCAGCACATAAATCACGTCCTGGCCGTCGATGTTCTGGATAGCGAACTGCACATTCATCAGGCCGACCACATTGAGGGCTTGCGCCATGGCGGCGGTCTGGCGCTTGATTTCGGTGACGGTCTCGGAACTCAATGAATACGGCGGCAGTGAACATGCAGAGTCGCCGCTGTGCACGCCGGCCTGCTCGATGTGTTCCATCACGCCGCCGATAAAAGTGGCGCCAACGGCGTCGCGGATGCAATCGACGTCGCATTCAATCGCGTCGTTCAAAAAGCGGTCGAGCAAGACCGGCGAGTCGTGGCTGACCTTGACGGCTTCGCGCATGTAGCGCTCCAGGTCGCGCTGCTCATGCACAATTTCCATCGCGCGGCCACCCAGCACATAACTGGGGCGAACGACCAGCGGATAACCCAGCGCGGCAGCTTTTTCAAGCGCTTCCGGCTCGGTACGCGCGGTGGCGTTCGGCGGCTGGCGCAGCCCCAGTTCGTGCAGCAGTTTTTGAAAGCGCTCGCGGTCTTCCGCGGCGTCGATCATGTCGGGTGAGGTACCGATGATGGGCACGCCATTGGCTTCCAGATCAAGCGCCAGTTTCAACGGGGTCTGCCCGCCGTACTGCACGATGACGCCGAACGGTTTTTCCTTGTCGACGATTTCAAGCACGTCTTCGAGCGTCAGCGGCTCGAAATACAGGCGGTCGCTGGTGTCGTAATCGGTCGAAACCGTTTCAGGGTTGCAATTGACCATGATGGTCTCAAAGCCATCTTCGCGCATGGCCAGCGCAGCATGTACGCAGCAGTAGTCGAACTCGATGCCCTGCCCGATCCGGTTCGGACCGCCGCCGAGGACCATGATTTTCTTGTTGCTGGTGGGCGCCGCCTCGCACTCGCTGCCTTCGGCCTCGTAGGTCGAGTACATGTAGGCGGTGTTGGTCGCAAACTCGGCTGCGCAGGTATCGACACGCTTGTAGACGGGGCGCACGCCGAGCGCCAGGCGACGGTCACGAATCGCGGTATCGGTGGTCTTGAGCTGTTTCGCCAGGCGACGATCCGAGAAACCCTTTTGCTTCAGCGCGCGGAGCGTGACCGCGTCAATACTGTCGATGGATGTGTTTTCAAGTTCCAGTTCGATCTTCACGATCTGTTCGATCTGCACCAGAAACCACGGATCGATCTTGGTCAGCGCAAACACCTCGTCCACGCTCATGCCGAGCGCAAACGCATCGCCGACGTACCAGATGCGGTCCGGGCCGGGCGCGCCCAACTCTTTTTCCAGCACTTCACGGTCCTGCGTTTTCTCATTCATGCCGTCAACGCCGACTTCGAGCCCGCGCAGCGCTTTCTGAAAAGATTCCTGAAAGGTGCGGCCCATCGCCATCACTTCACCGACGGATTTCATCTGCGTCGTCAGCCGTGAGTCTGCCGTCGGAAATTTCTCGAACGCAAAACGCGGGATCTTGGTCACGACGTAGTCGATGCTGGGCTCGAAGCTCGCCGGTGTGGCGCCGCCGGTAATTTCATTGCGCAGCTCGTCCAGCGTGTAGCCGATGGCGAGCTTCGCCGCTACTTTAGCAATCGGGAAACCAGTCGCCTTCGACGCCAGCGCAGACGAACGCGACACGCGCGGATTCATCTCGATCACGACCATGCGGCCATCAACCGGGTTGATGGAGAACTGCACGTTGGAGCCACCGGTGTCAACGCCGATCTCGCGCAGCACCGCCAGCGACGCATTGCGCAAAATCTGGTATTCCTTGTCGGTCAGCGTCTGCGCGGGCGCCACCGTGATCGAGTCGCCGGTGTGCACGCCCATCGGGTCCAGATTTTCAATCGAGCAGACGATGATGCAGTTGTCCGCGGTGTCGCGCACCACTTCCATTTCGTACTCTTTCCAGCCCAGCAGCGACTCTTCAATTAACAACTCGCTGGTTGGCGAGGCTTCGATGCCGCGCTTGCAGATGACTTCAAACTCTTCGGAGTTGTAGGCAATGCCGCCGCCGGTGCCGCCCAGCGTGAAGCTGGGGCGAATGACGGTGGGGAAGCCCAGCGTTTTCTGCACCGCCCAGGCTTCTTCCAGGCTGTGTGCGATGCCCGACCGCGCAGAGCCCAGGCCGATTTTGGTCATCGCGTCCTTGAACTTCAGCCGGTCTTCGGCCTTGTCAATCGCCTCGGGCTTGGCACCGATCAACTCGACCTTGTACTTTTCAAGCACGCCATGCTTCCATAGATCAAGCGCACAGTTCAGCGCTGTCTGGCCGCCCATGGTTGGCAAAATCGCATCGGGCTTTTCTTTGGCGATGATTTTTTCAACCGTCTGCCAGGTGATCGGCTCGATGTAGGTCACGTCTGCCGTCGCCGGGTCGGTCATGATCGTCGCCGGGTTGCTGTTGATCAGGATGACCTTGTAGCCCTCTTCGCGCAGCGCCTTGCAGGCTTGCACGCCGGAGTAGTCGAACTCGCAGGCCTGGCCGATGATGATCGGTCCGGCGCCGATGATAAGAACGGATTTGATGTCTGTGCGTTTTGGCATGGTTTATTTTTCTTTTGAATCTTGGGTGAAACCGATGCGGCTGCGGCTGTAGTTGCCGGGTTTGGGTTCGTCCATCAATTGGGCAATAGCACTGAACACGTCGGAGAAATTCTTGTCGTATTTATTTTCAAGCGCGTTGAGCCGGCGTTTCAGGTCGGCATGCTCAGACGCCATGCCCCTCAACTTGACGAAGGTCCGCATGATTTCGATATTGACCGCAATCGCGCGAGCGCTTCTGAGTACGCTGGAGAGCATGGCAATGCCCTGCTCGGTAAAGGCCATCGTCGCGTAGCGCGCACCACCAGACCCCTTTTTTTCATCATTTGAGATCACAATTTGTGATCTCAAACCCGCAAGGTCTTGATTTGTAAGAGAAAAAGCAAAATCCGAGGGGAATCTTTCGATATTGCGACGCACCGACTGCAGCAACGTCCGGGTCTCAACCCCATAGAGCAGGGCCAAGTCCTGAGCCAGCATGACCTTGACGCCATGGAGCACATAGATCTTCTCGTCGGCATCCCGCAATGCGGCTATCGCGGCGGCATCAAGCGCTGCGGGTTTAAGCACCGTGGACTTGTCAACCACGCGCGGTCTCCATCAGCCCCGTGAAGCGATCAAACAAATACGAAATATCATGCGGACCCGGCGAAGCCTCGGGGTGGCCCTGAAAGCAGAAGGCCGGCTTGTCGGTGCGCGCCAAACCTTGCAGGGTGCCGTCGAACAAACTGATGTGCGTGGGCCGCAAGTTGGCCGGCAAACTCTTTTCATCCACCGCAAAGCCGTGGTTCTGGCTGGTGATGCTGACGCGGCCGTTGTCGAGGTCTTTCACCGGGTGATTGGCACCATGATGGCCAAACTTCATCTTGAAAGTTTTGGCGCCACTGGCCAGCGCCATGATCTGGTGGCCCAGACAGATGCCGAAGGTAGGAATGCCGGTTTCGATCAGCTCGCGCACCGCCGCAATCGCGTAGTCGCACGGTTCCGGGTCACCGGGGCCATTGGCCAGGAAGATGCCATCGGGCTTGAGTTTGAGCACGTCAGCAGCTGGCGTCTGCGCCGGCACCACGGTGATGCGCGCGCCACGCTCGGCCATCATGCGCAAGATGTTTTTCTTCACGCCGAAGTCAAAAGCGACCACATGGAATTTCGGCGTGATCTGCACGCCATAGCCCGGCTTGCCTTCGAGGTTGACGAGTTTCCACTCGGTCTGCGTCCACTCGTAGGTCTGCTTGACGGAAACGACTTTGGCCAGATCCAGCCCGGCCATGCTGGGTGCGGCCTTGGCCATGGCCACGGCCTTGTCGATTTGCGCCTGGTCAGCAGTTTCGCCCTGCGTCAGCGCCAGAATACAGCCGTTTTGCGCGCCGTGCGTGCGCAGGTGACGCGTCAGCTGGCGCGTGTCGATGTTGGCAATGGCGACCGTTTTTTCCTTGACCAGGTAGTCGAACAAGGTCATGGTCGAGCGGAAGTTGGACGCCAGCAAGGGCAGGTCCTTGATGATGAGACCGGCCGCATGCACCTTGTCGGCTTCAATGTCTTCGACGTTCACGCCATAGTTGCCGATGTGCGGATAGGTCAGCGTGACGATCTGCTGGCAATAGCTCGGATCGGTCAGGATCTCCTGGTAGCCGGTCATGGCGGTGTTGAATACCACCTCACCGACCGTGGAGCCTGCGGCCCCGATCGAGTTGCCGACGAAGACCGTGCCGTCTGCGAGCGCCAAAACGGCGTGCGGGTTGTTTCGTTGTAAAGACAAAAGCACTGGGACCACCGGTTGAGTTACGGTTCGCCCAAGCATGCTCAAAGAACGTTCAAAAAGGAACGATTACAGGCTGCTTTTGAGAGGGAGATTGCTTTGTGCGCGCTCGGGCGAAGCTGTGATTTGAAAAGCCACTGATTATATCGCCCCCACGGTCGCGCACTTCGTGTCGCTCCCTGCCCCCCGAGGGGGCCGCTGCGCCTGCGGCCTGGCGAAGCCAGTTCCGCGGCCCCTGCTTGCTTTAAGAGCCCCACGGTCGGCTCGCTTCGCGTAGCTCCCTGCACCCCCGAGGGGGCCGCTGCGCCTGCGGCCCGGCAAAGCCGGTTCCGCGGCCCCTGCTTGCTGGAAGAGCCCACGTGGGCCGTCTACCGGGGCTGCTGCGCCAACGTACTGGCGTACAGGCAAATCGCCGCCGCTGACGCGACATTGAGCGATTCCTCGCCGCCGGGCTGGTCGATGCGGACTTGCAGGCTTGCCATCGCCATCAGTTCCTCGCTCACGCCCTGCCCTTCGTGCCCCATCGCCCAGGCGCAGGGCATGGGCAGCTTTTGCTGATGCAGAAAGCTGCCCTGGTGTGAGCTGGTGACGACGATGGGAACGGTCAGCGCGCGCAGAGCCTCGGCGGTGACGCCCTCCACCAGCCGCAGCCCGAAGTGCGCGCCCATGCCGGCGCGCAGCACCTTGGGCGACCAGAGCGCAGCCGTGCCCTTGAGCGAAATGATCTGGGTAAATCCGAAAGCAGCCGCGCTGCGCAACATGGAGCCGACATTACCGGCGTCCTGTACGCGGTCCAAAATCACCGACGCTGCGCCGGGCAGAAGCGGTACCTCTGTCGGCAGTTCGATCACGAAACCCATCTGCGCCGGCGATTCCAGACCGCTGATTTCAGGCAGCAGTGCATCTGCAATCACTATGTTTTTGATAGCTGCCCGCGCAAATTCTGCCTGGGCCAGAGGCCAATATGACTCAGAAAAGACGGCTAAAGCGGGTTTCAGGCCGCGCGCCAAGGCTGCGCGGCACAAGTGGTCACCTTCGAGCCACACGCGGCCGTGTTTCCGGTAAGCCGTGCTTTCTTGCGAGAGTTTGCGCAGTTCCTTGACGAGGGCGTTGTCGCGGGAAGTGACGTGCGTGACCGGAACGCCGCCGAGCGTCTCGGTCATCGGAGCACCTCGGCCACCGGCGCGAAGGACCGCCGGTGTTGCGGGCAGGCGCCGTGCAGTCGCAGGGCGGCCAGGTGCTCGGCGGTGCCGTAGCCTTTGTGGCCGGCAAAACCGTACTGCGGGTATTCGAGGTGAAATTCGGCGCACCAGCGGTCGCGGTAAACCTTGGCGAGAATCGACGCCGCCGAGATCGACGGCACCAGCGCATCGCCCTTCACAATCGCCTCGGCCAGAATGACCAGCGTCGGCAGGCGGTTGCCGTCGACCAGTACCTTGTGGGGCTTCAGACGCAGCCCTTTGACGGCGCGCTTCATGGCGAGCATGGTGGCCTGCAAGATATTCAGGCTGTCGATTTCTTCGGCGGTTGCCAGCGCGATTGAGCAGCACAAGGCCTTGGCGCGGATTTCGTCGTACAAGGCTTCGCGGCGCAGCGCCGTGAGTTTTTTCGAATCAGCGAGCCCTTTGATCGGATTCATTTCGTCAAGAATGACGGCGGCCGCCACCACGGGCCCCGCGAGCGGGCCCCGCCCTGCCTCATCCACACCGGCCATCAGTCCCGGCGTGTCCCATGAGAGCGCGGTCTGCTCAGCTTTCAAGAATTTTCTGGATTGCATCGGTAGCCAGTAATGACGTGTCGCGCCTCAAGTCAACATGCAATTGGGTGAATCGCGCTTCGAGCGCTGCTATTTTCTCGGGTTCCGCCGACCTGGCGTCAACCCACTGCAAGACCGCGTCGGCAAGGGCTTCCGGAGTCGCTGCATCCTGCAAAAACTCGGGCACTACGAAATCTTCACACAGAATGTTAGGCAATCCGACCCACGGCTGCAATTTTTTGCGTTGCATGATCTGCCACGACAGCCAGTTCATGTTGTAGGCAATCACCATCGGGCGCTTGAAAAGCGCCGCCTCCAGCGTGGCGGTGCCGCTGGCGATCAGGGTGATGTCGCAGGCGGCCAGCGCCGTGTGCGACTGGCCTTCGATGATCTGCAAACTGGCCCGCATGCCGGCCTGATCGGCGAAGCGCTCGATCAGGTGTTTCAGCGAAGGGATCGCAGGCACTATGAATTTAATAGCTGGCCGCGCATGTTTTATTAGGGCTGCAGCACCAAAAAGCCTTAAAGCAAGATATTCAATCTCGGATTGACGGCTACCCGGCAGAACAGCAACGACACAGTCTTCTTCGCGCAGGCCCAGCTTGGCCCGTGCGCCGGCGCGGTCCGCTTGCATCGGGATGACGCTGGCTAGCGGGTGTCCGACGTAGGTGGCCGCAATGCCGTGCGACGCCAGCAGCGCCGGCTCGAAGGGAAAGATGCACAGCATGTGGTCCACGCTGCGCCGGATTTTCTCAACCCGATCAGCGCGCCAGGCCCAGATCGATGGGCTGACAAAGTGCACGGTGGGGATGCCCGCAGCTTTCAGCGCAGCTTCAAGGCCGAGATTGAAGTCAGGCGCATCCACGCCGATGAACACGTCAGGGCGCTCGGTCAACAGGCGTTCGCGCAATTGTTTGCGGATACCCAGAAGTTCGATGAGGCGGCGGAACACGTCCATGTTGTAGCCGTGCACAGCCAGTCTTTCACTGGGCCAGTGGGCCTGGAAACCGCGCTCGGCCATGTACGGGCCGCCGATGCCGCTGGCTTGCATCTCGGGCCAGCGGGCACGCATGCCGTCCAGCATCAAACCCGCCAGCAAGTCGCCGGAGGCCTCGCCCGCCACCATAGCGATGCGGAGAGCAGTGTGTTGTTGCATGCTGGAGGGAGCCAATAAAGCGAATGGATTTTTTGGCCAGTATCAGCCGCGAACCACATCATCGGAGAATAGACGCGGTTTCACGCTCCCGATAGCGTGCCGCACCATAGTCAACATCAGCGGGCTATGCCGCTGGCGGAGCTGCCCAGGAAGTTGTCCATGAACGCCACATCTGCTGCCGCTTCTGGCACCGCCAAAGCCAACGCAGCCATCCCCGTGCGCGCCTCTTCCAGGGTTTTACCCTGGCGGTAGAGCAGCTTGTGCATTTCACGGATGGCACTGATGCGCTCGGCGGAAAATTCCCGTCGACGCAGACCGATCAGGTTCACGCCACGCACCGCCAGCGGGTTGCCATCCACGACCATGAAGGGCGGAATGTCCTTGCCGATGTGGCTGGCAAAACCCACCATGGAATGCGCGCCGATGCGCATGCGCTGCAGCACGCCGGTGAGGCCGCCCACGGTCGCCCAGTCGCCGACCTGCACATGGCCAGCCAGGGTGACGCTGTTGGCCATGGTGATCTGGTCGCCCAGTTGGCAGTCGTGCGCAATGTGCACGTAGGCCATGATCCAGTTGTCGTTACCGATACGGGTCACGCCCGCGTCCTGCGCTGTGCCGATATTGAGAGTGCAAAACTCGCGAATGGTGTTGCGGTCGCCGATCACAAGCTCGCAGAGTTCGCCCGCGTATTTTTTGTCTTGCGGAACGGCGCCAATCGAGTTGAACTGGAAAATGCGGTTGCCCTGGCCGATGGTGGTGCGGCCTTCGATCACGCAGTGCGCGCCGATGGTGGTGTCCGGCCCGATCCTGACCTGCGGCCCGATCACCGTGTAAGGGCCGACGCTGACCGAGCTGTCTATTTGGGCCAGCGGATCGACCAGCGCGGTGGCGTGGATTCCCGGCGTGCTACCTGCCACGGCAGTCATGCTCAAGCGATCGCGCGCATGGCGCAGGTCAGATCGGCCTCGCAAGCTACCTTGTCGCCCACGCGAGACACGCCCGAAAATTTGAAAATGCCGGCCTTCATGCGGTTCAGCGTCACATCCATGATGAGCTGGTCGCCCGGCTCCACGGGCCGCTTGAAGCGTGCGCTTTCAATGCCGGCAAAGTAATAAACCGATTTTTCATCAGGAAGCGCATCCAGCGCGTCAAAGGCCAAAAGCGCTGCGGCCTGCGCCATGGCTTCCAGCATCATCACGCCCGGCATGACGGGGTAATGCGGAAAATGCCCCATGAAAAAGGGCTCGTTGATGGTGACGTTTTTCAACGCCTTGATACGTTTGCCTTTTTCGATTTCGAGCACGCGGTCTACCAGCAAAATCGGGTACCGATGCGGCAGGCGTTTGAGAATTTGGTGAATGTCCATCATGATTTTTCTTCGTTTCCCGCGCTACTCAACCGACTCGCCAGGGATTTTTCAGCCAGCTTGAGTCGTTCACGCAGGGTATGCAGCTGCTTGAGTGTTGCAGCATTTTTTTCCCACGCCCGATTGTCGTCGATGGGAAAGAGCCCGGTGTATTGCCCCGGCTTCAAAATCGAACGCGTGACGACGGAGGCCGCTGAAATATGGACGTGGTCGACCAGTTGCAGGTGGCCCAGCACGATGGCACCGCCGCCAACCGTGCAATGCGCACCAATGTTGGCGCTGCCGGCAACGCCCACACAGCCGGCCATGGCGGTGTGCTTGCCGACCCGCACGTTGTGCGCGATCTGCACCAGGTTGTCGAGCTTGACGCCATCTTCCAGGATGGTGTCTTGCAGGGCGCCACGGTCAATGCAGGTATTGGCGCCGATCTCGACGTCATTGCCGATCTGAACCGCACCCAGCTGCTCAATCTTGATCCACTGGCCCTCATGCGGGGCAAAACCGAAACCGTCAGCGCCGATCACCACACCCGAATGAACGATACAGCGTTCGCCGATGCGGCAGTCGTCGCCTACTGTGACGCGGGCGGACAGCCGGCTGCCCGCGCCGACCTGCGCGTTCCGCCCGACGACACAGTGTTCAGCAATACGTGCACCCTCGCCGATGCGTGCACCAGGGCCGATGCAGCAAAACGCACCGATCGATACATCGGACGCCAGGATGGCGGCAGGATCTATTAACGCGCTGGGATGAATCTGCGCTACCGCTTTCGGAGCATGCGCGCGTTTCCAGAGCTGGGTCACCAAAGCAAAGTAGTGATACGGATCATCGGCAACGACACAGGCGCCGCGCTGGATAGCGGCGTCCTGCATCTGCGGCGATACCACCACGCAGCCCGCAGCACTTTGCGAAAGCATGGAGAGATATTTGGGATGACTGAGAAAGCTCAGGTCGCTCGGCCCGGCAGTCTCAAGCGGAGCAAGTCGTTCGATGAGCAATTCAGGGTCGCCGAGCAGGCGAGCATGACCTGTGCCGGCCAATGCTTCAACAATCTCGGCAAGACGGAGCGTCACACTGCGCCTGCCATCGTTTGGGTGTTGAAAGGCCTGACGAAGGCTTGGCAGTTCAACGCGAGGCGTTGAGCGCCTTGATCACCTTGTCGGTGATGTCATGCTTCGGATTGACGTAAACCGATTCCTGAAGGATAAGGTCATATTTTTCAGCTTCAGCCAGAGTTTTCACGACCTTGTTGGCGCGCTCGATGACCTGCTGCAGCTCCTCGTTCTTGCGGGTGTTCAGGTCTTCCTGAAATTCGCGGCGCTTGCGCTGGAACTCCCGGTCCTGGTCAACCAGCTGCTTTTGCCGGGTACTGCGCTGGCTTTCGGCCAGCGTCGGCGCTTCGCGCTCGAACTTTTCAGACAAGGTCTTGAGCTGGGTGGCCGTGTCGTTGAGCTCCTTCTCGCGCTTGCTGAATTCCTGCTCAAGCTTGGTCTGGGCCGATTTGGCAGAATTTGCTTCGCGGAAAATCCGGTCGAGGTTGACAACGCCCACCCTGAACTCCTGCGCGCTGGCTGAAAAGCCCGCGAGTGCAATGGCGGCACCAATGAAAAGTTTGCTGAAAAAATGTTTCATTAAAACGATGTACCAATTTGGAATTGCAAGCGCTCTATTCTATCGCCTGGCTGTTTGCGTACCGGTACGGCGTAGGCGATGCGCAGAGGGCCAACCGGCGAGATCCAGCTGATGCCAATACCGGTAGAAGCGCGAAGGTCATTGAAGCGGTAGCTCTGTTTGTCACCGAACACGTTGCCGAGGTCGAAAAATCCATAGAGTCGCAAGGTACGGTCATTGCCAGCACCGGGAAATGGCGCCACCAGTTCGCCATTCAGGGTGATCTTTTTAGGCCCACCAGTGGCCAGATCGGAACTGTCGCGCGGGCCCAGCGAGCCCTGCTGAAACCCGCGAACCGAGCCCAGGCCACCGGAATAATAGTTCTTGAATAGCGGGTAAGGCTGACCGTTCAGGCCCTTGCCCCAACCTAATTCACCATTCAAGGCAATGGTGAACTGCTTGTTCAGCGGTATGTACTGCTGGATCTGATAGTTGGCGCGAAGGAAGCGAATGTCGCCGAGGATGCCCCAGTCGCCATAAAGGCGCTGAAACCGGCCCGTGGTGGGAACCAGCGCACTGTCACGGTTGTCACGTGACCAGCCGACCGTCAGCGGGATGGAGTTGCTCTTGTTGCCGAACTGGTTGGCGTAGTCCTGGTAACTGACCGGCAGATTGGTGCCAGGGACAATCGTCAACTGCTCGTAGCCGGAACCGAAGTAAACGGTATCCTGCTCGGTGAACGGCACACCAAACCGAATGCTGGCGCCCCGAGTCTTCAACGCGTAGTCGCCACCCTGCCCGGACAGCGGCTTGGACGTCCGGTCATAGATGTCGATGCTGCGCGAAATGCCATCTGCAGTGAAATAGGGGTCGATGGTGCTGAGCACAACCTGCCGGTTCGACCTGCTGGTGTTGACCTCGATACCCAGGTAGTTGCCTGAACCAAAGACGTTTTCCTGCTTGATACCGAACACCAGTGATAACTTGTCGGCACTGGAAAAACCCGCGCCCAGTTGCAGGTTACCAGTCGGCTTTTCAACCACCGACACGGTGACGTCGACCTGATCGGCCGTGCCAGAGACTTCCTGGGTTTCGACATTAACGTCAGTAAAAAATCCAAGCCGGTCCACGCGATTGCGCGACAGGCGAATTTTGTCGCCGTCATACCAGGATGATTCGAACTGCCGGAACTCCCGCCGAACCACTTCGTCACGCGTGCGATTGTTGCCCGCCACATTCACACGGCGCACGTAGGCGCGGCGCGAGGGCTCTGCCTGGAGCAAAAACGAGACCCGGTTGTTGACGCGATCAATTTCAGGCGTGGCTTCGACCTTTGCAAAAGCGAAACCGAAGGTACCGAAATAATCGGTGAAGGCCTTGGTGGTTTCGGCGACGCGGTCCGCGTTATAAGCCTCTCCCGGCTGGATCGTGACCAGCGACTTAAACTCTTCTTCCTTGTCGAGGTAATTACCTTCCAGCTTGACGCTGGAAACTACAAATCGCTCGCCTTCCGTCACATTGACGGTCACCGCAATGCCCTGTTTGTCGGGCGAAATCGCCACCTGCGTGGAATCGACCCTGAACTCCAGATAGCCGCGTGACAAATAGTAAGAGCGTAATGATTCAATGTCGGCGTTCAGCTTGGCTCTGGAATAGCGGTTGGACTTGGTGTACCAGCTCAGCCAGCCGCCGGTATCGAGGTCAAAAAGCCCGAGCAAGGTTGATTCGCTAAAGGCCTTGTTGCCGGTAATCCGGATCTCCTGAATCTTCGCGACGTCGCCTTCCACCACACTGAACGTGAGGTTGACCCGATTACGCTCAATCGGTGTGACAGTGGTCACGATTTCGACGGCGTAAAGGCTTTTATTGATGTATTGGCGTTTGAGTTCCTGCTCGGCCCGGTCGGCGAGTGCCTTGTCAAAAGGCTGGCCGTCGGCAATCCCTACGTCGCGAAGCGCCTTGCGCAAGGCGTCTTTTTCAAATTCCTTGGTACCGACAAAATCCACATCGGCTACGGTAGGTCGCTCTTCAACGATCACCACAAGGACGTCGCCGCTGACCTCCAGACGCACATCCTTGAAAAGGCCCAGACCAAAAAGTGCACGAATGGCCGTCGCGCCCTTGTCATCGCTATAGGTTTCGCCAACACGAAAGGGAAGCGATGCAAAGATGGTTCCAGGCTCCACGCGCTGAAGGCCTTCAACCCGAATATCCCGAACTGTGAATGGATCGATGGCCCAGGCGGCGTGCGCAAAAAGCAAACTGGCGGCAACAGCACAGACCGTGCGAACTTTAAAGCGATTGATCTTTTTTTGCATGAAATGTAGGGGGGGGGTTAACCTTGGCAGGCAGGCTTGAAAAGGCGCTTAACCAAGGAGCCGGGTGACATCATTGAACAGGGCGACGGACATCATGGCCAGCAGGATCGCAACGCCGCCGCGTTGCAGCCTTTCCATCCAGGCGTCAGATACGCCGCGGCCTGTGATCGCTTCCCAAAGATAATACATCAGGTGCCCACCGTCCAAAACCGGAAGCGGCAGCAGATTCAGCACACCCAGACTGACGCTGATCAGCGCCAAAAATACCAGATAAGAAGTCCATCCCAGGCTGGCAGATTTGCCTGCATAGTCGGCGATGGTGAGCGGCCCGCTCAGGTTCTTCAGCGATGCTTCGCCGATGACCATTTTCCCCATCATCTTGAGCGTCAGCGCAGACACTTCCCAAGTACGCACTGCACCCTGCCACAAACCGTCAAGCGCGCCGTATCGGACCGTGACCATCTCGGGCGGCGCCCCCACGTAGGCGCCAATACGCGCGACCGCCTGGCCCGCTTCCTGTTTGATGTCGGGAACCACTTGCAAATCCAGTGGCTGACCGGCACGCAATACCCGCCAGGTTTGCGCCTCACGAGTTGCCGCCCCTGCCGCAGGCCTGGCAGACGCGCGAATCGCCTCGCGCAACTGCTGGCCGTCAATGACAGCGACATTCCCCGCCCGCTGCACGATGTCGCCGGCACGCAGTCCGGATTTTTCGGCCGCCCCACCAGCGATCACTTCACCAATCACCGGCTGCGTCCACGGTCCGAGAATCCCGATCTTTCTGAACAGTTGCGCGTCAGCTTCTGCGGCGCCCATGGTGCTCAGTGGAAGCACGATGCTTCGCCCTGTGCTGCCGGGTTTATCGGCGAGCAACAAGGTCAGGTCGCGACCATCGAGCGCGCTCTGCGTGAGCCGCCAGCGCAAATCTTCAAACGAGCGAACCGTCTGCGGTTCGTCCCCGGCAAACGCGGCTTGCTGAACAACGTCAAGGCCGCGCAAACCGGCCTTATCAGCGAGTGAGCCCGCAACCGGGCTAGCCAGAACAGCCTTGGGTTCCTGAACGCCGGCCCAGTTGACAACGGCATAAATCAGCACGGCCAGCAGCAGGTTGGCCAGCGGACCCGCGGCCACCACGGCAGCACGCGATTTCAAAGGCTGGGTATTGAAAGCAAGATGTCGCTCGGCGGGGTCAACTGGCCCTTCGCGCTCGTCAAGCATCTTGACGTAGCCCCCAAACGGCAGGATACCGATGACAAATTCCGTCGGTTTGTCTTTCAGCCGCCAGGTGTAGATGGGCTTGCCAAAACCAATCGAAAACTTCAGCACCTTGATGCCACAAGACACCGCAACCCGATAGTGGCCGTATTCATGCACGGCAATCAAAATACCCAGCGCGACCACAAAGGCAATTAGTGTCAGCATGTCAGGACTCCAGGCGTTCAGTTATTTGAGCGGCAATCCGCCGGGACTGCGCATCCAGTGCCAGCAGTCCCTCGATATTGTTCACCTCTGAGACAGTCACCGCTTCCAAAGTTGCATGGTTTACACGATGAATGTCATCAAACCTCAATCGCTGGTCGAGAAAAGCGGCCACCGCGATTTCATTGGCGGCATTGAGAACAGCGGTGCTGCCCGTCGCGGCGTCTAATACCTGCCACGCCAGGCGCAAGCCGGGGAAGCGGCGATCGTCGGGCACCTCGAAGGTCATGTCGGACAAGGCGGTGAAGTCAAGCGCCCTGGCGCCCGATTCAATCCGGTCCGGCCAGGCCAGGCCGAAAGCGATCGGCACTCGCATGTCAGGCGTTCCCAGCTGGGCGACGACCGAGGTGTCTCGGTACTGGACCATCGAGTGGATGATGCTCTGCGGATGAATCACCACCTCGATCTGCTCGGGCGCCAAATTGAACAGAAACTTGGCCTCGATGACTTCCAGCGCCTTGTTCATCATGGTGGCGGAGTCAACGGATATTTTCCGCCCCATGACCCAGTTCGGATGCGCGCAGGCCTCGTCGGGCGTCACGTCGCGCAGACTGCCGGGCTCGCGCGTGCGAAACGGACCGCCCGAGGCGGTCAGGATGATCTTTTCGACGCGCTGCGCCCACGTCGATGCGTCTTCCGGCAGCGATTGGAAAATCGCGGAATGTTCGCTGTCAATCGGCAGTAGCTTCGCGCCGCCGTCTCTCACGGCCCGCATGAATACGTCGCCGCCGACGACCAGCGCTTCCTTGTTGGCGAGCAGCAATCGCTTGCCTGCCTTGGCCGCAGCCATGCATGCACCGAGACCTGCAGCCCTGCAGCCCCGACGATCGCCGCCATCACGGAATCAACGAGTTCGTGCGACGCTATCATTTCAAGAGCGCCTTGCGCAGACAACACCTGGGCTGTGAGCCCATTTGCCTTTATTTTCTCAGCGAGGTCGCGGGCGTGCGGCTCGCTGGCCATCACCGCATACCGCGGTTTGAACTTGGAGCATTGGGCCAGCAGCAGATCGGTCTGGGTGGCTGCGCTGAGAGCGAAAACCTCGAAGCGATCCGGATGCCGGGCGATGACATCCAGCGTGTTCACACCGACAGAGCCAGTCGAGCCGAGGACGGTGATGCGCTGTTTTTGAAACGACATGAGAGGACTACAGTGATGCCAGCATCAGGGCCAGCGGCAAGGTGGGCAGCAGTGCATCGACGCGATCAAGCACACCGCCATGACCGGGTAGCAGACCGCTGGAGTCTTTGGCGCCAGCGCTGCGTTTGATCAACGACTCCACCAGATCGCCCACCACGCTCATGGCGGCCATGAAGACCGCAGCCAGCAACATGATCACGAGACCGTGCTTTTGGGCAAGCCGTGCATAAAGCGATTGGCCGGCACCCAGCCACAGCCACCCCAGCGCAAGAAGCAGTACACCGGTCATGCCGCCCCAGACACCTTCCCAGCTTTTGCCGGGACTGATGGAAGGCGCCAATTTTTCGCGGCTGAATTTTCCACCGAGCGCACGTCCGGCGAAATAGGCAAAAACATCGGCGGCCCAAACCAGCAACAGCACCGACAGTAAAAATTCAATGCCAATGAAACGCGCCTGCGCGACCGCCAGCCACGCTAGCCACAAGGCCAGTAGCCCACCGATCAGGCGCACGGGGCGCGCAATACCTGACCAGCCAGCCACGCCACGCCGCAATAACCAGCTACCAATCAAGACCCACGCAGCACCCGCTCCAGCCCACAGAAGCGGCAAGGATTTCTCCAGCCAACCGCCATACCAGGACAGCGCGCACAACACAACACAGGCACCCACCAACACGAAGGAGCCGCCCTGTCCCAGACCGTTCAAGCGCCCCCACTCCCACGCGCCGGCAGACAGCAGTACCAACGCAACCACCCAGAACGGCGTGGGTGTCCGGTAAAAAAGTGCGGGAAGCAAAATCGCAAGCAGAACCAGCGCCGTGACGATACGCTGTTTAAGCATCAGGCGGCTTTCATCTTCTGGTGAAGCGTATCAAGTGGATTGAGAGCCTTGATGGCTGGCTCGACCAGCTGCTCTGAGGTCTGGCCAAAACGCCGCTCACGAGTCCGAAAAAAAGCAATCGCCTCATCCAGCGCCGCCTCGTCGAATTCAGGCCACAGCGTGTCAGAGAAATGCAATTCCGAATACGCCGCCTGCCAAAGCAGAAAATTACTGATGCGCAGCTCGCCGCCGGTACGGATCAGCAAATCCGGATCGGGCACATGCGCCAGCGCCATGGCACGGTCCATCGACAGTTCGGTGATGGCTTCGCCACGCAGGGCCAGCTTTTGCGCTGCCTGGGCAATGTCCCAGCGCCCACCGTAGTTGAAGCAGACATTGAGTACCAGGCGCTCGTTGCCAGCCGTATCGTGCTCGGCTTTTGCAAGACCTGCCTGAACTTTCTCCGAAAGCCGGGCGCGGTCGCCGACAAAATAAATCCGGACGCCGTTTTCATGAAGCCGTGGCACCTCGCGCGAAAGCGTCAAGACGAGCAGTTCCATCAAGCCCGAGACTTCGTCGGACGGCCGGTTCCAGTTTTCCGATGAAAACGCGAACACCGTCAACACCTTCACGCCGCGTTCCACACAGGCGCGCACACAGCGCCGAAGCGAATCGACGCCCTGCTTGTGACCCGCGATGCGAGGCAGAAAACGCTTCGTCGCCCAGCGCCCATTGCCATCCATGACGATGGCGATGTGGTTGGGAACAGGGCTTGGCACAGGGTTAGTAGACATCGCGAGCTAATGCAGTGAGCAACCGCGAGAGCCCGCTATGCAAGCAGGGGCCGCGGAACCGGCTTCGCCGGGCCGCAGGCGCAGCGGCCCCCTCGGGGGGCAGGGTGCTACACGCAGTGAGCAACCGTGGGGGCAACTTCTAGACCGCCATGATGTCTTGTTCCTTGCCGGCGACGAGCTTGTCGACTTCAGCAATGAAACGGTCAGTGAACTTCTGGATCTCTTCCTGCGAGCGGCGCTCGTCGTCCTCCGACGCCAGCTTTTCCTTGACCAGTTTTTTAACACCGTCGTTGGCGTCACGGCGCAGATTGCGAATCGCCACCTTGGCGTGTTCGCCCTCGGCACGCACGACTTTGGTGAGTTCTTTGCGGCGCTCTTCGGTCATGGCCGGCATCGGCACGCGAATCAGGTCGCCCTGTGCCGCCGGATTCAGGCCGAGGTCGGAATCACGAATGGCCTTCTCGATCTTGGCGCCCATGCCTTTTTCCCAAGGCGACACGCTGATCGTGCGCGCATCGAGCAGCGACACGTTGGCAACCTGGCTGATCGGCACCATGGAGCCGTAATAGTCGACATGGACGGTGTCCAGCAGGCCGGGGTTGGCACGGCCGGTGCGAATCTTGGTCAGTCCATTCTTGAAAGAATCAAGGGACTGCTGCATTTTCTGGTCTGCATGCTGCTTGATTTCAACAATACTCATACTCGAATCTCCGGATTTCTAGGTACAAAAGATGCGGTAAATCAATGAAAAATCTAGTGGGGATACGGCAAGTCGCCCACTCAATCGGTGGCTGTGTCAGACGTGAACCAGCGTTCCCTCGTCCTCGCCCTGCACCACGCGCTTGAGCGCGCCGTGCTTGAAAATGCTGAATATCTTGATGGGCAGTTTCTGGTCACGACAGAGCGCAAAAGCGGTCGCGTCCATGACCTCCAGGTTTTTGCCCATGGCTTCGTTGAACGAGATGCTGGTGTAGCGCGTGGCGTTCGGGTCTTTTTTCGGATCGGCCGAATAGACGCCATCGACTTTGGTCGCTTTCAGGACGATTTCCGCACCTATTTCGGCGCCGCGCAGTGCGGCCGCCGTGTCAGTGGTGAAGAACGGGTTTCCCGTGCCGGCGGCAAAGATAACCACCTTGCCTTCTTCCAGATACTGCAATGCCTTCGGCCGAACATAGGGTTCGACCACACGTTCAATGCCGATAGCGGACATGACGCGGGCAGTCAGCCCCGCCTTGTCCATGGTGTCGCCGAGCGCCAGCGCGTTCATCACGGTGGCCAGCATGCCCATGTAGTCGGCCGTGGCCCGGTCCATACCGACCGAGCCGCCGGCCACACCGCGAAAGATATTGCCGCCGCCAATCACCACCGCCACCTGAACACCCATGCGGGTGATTTCGGCGATTTCCTCGACCATGCGAACAATAGTGGCGCGGTTGATGCCAAAGGCATCATCCCCCATCAAGGCCTCACCTGACAGTTTTAACAAGATTCGCTTGTAGGCTGGCATGCGGGCGCTTTCTGTGAGTGCTGGTGACTGGAGTTTAGCGGCCTTCCGGCAGGTTCGGATTGCTTAGGCAGGGTTGGCTTCCGCGGACTTGGCGGCTGCAACCTGTGCGGCGACCTCGGCAGCGAAGTCGTCAACCTTCTTCTCGATGCCCTCTCCGACCACGTACAGGGTGAAGGACTTCACCTTGGTGGCTTTTTCTTTCAGCATCTGCTCGACCGTCTGCTTGTCATTTTTGACAAAGGTCTGGTTGTATAGGCTGACTTCTTTCAGATATTTCTGAACGCCGCCATCGATGCGCTTGGCAACGATTTCCGCTGACTGGACCGGCTTGCCCGCAGCCACCGCCACCGATGCGTCTTCAGCCGCCTTGGCTGCCGCCACCGAACGCTCTTTGGCGACCAGATCGGCCGGCACATCAGCGCTCGTCAGGGACACCGGCTTCATTGCTGCCACATGCATGGCCACGTCTTTGGCAGCGGCTTCATCGCCCTCAAACTCGACCACCACACCGATGCGCGTGCCGTGCAGGTAAGTGGCCATTTTGCTGCCGGCGAAACGCTTGAAGCGGCGCACCGACATGTTCTCGCCGATCTTGCCGATCAGGCCCTTGCGCACGTCTTCAACCGTCGGGCCGAAGCCGTCCAGACTCAGGGGCATGGCGCCCACAGCGGCCACGTCAGCCGGGTTGTGCTTGACGATGCCTTCGACCACGCCTTTGGTGAACGCCAAAAAGCTGTCGTTCTTGGTCACGAAGTCGGTTTCGCAGTTGATTTCGACCAGCGCGCCAACATCGCCTTCGCGGTGGGCGGCGACCACGCCTTCAGCCGTGATACGCGAGGCGGCCTTGCCGGCCTTGTTACCCAGTTTCACGCGCAGGATTTCTTCTGCTTTCTCGAAATTGCCTTCTGCCTCGGTCAGTGCTTTTTTGCACTCCATCATGGGGGCGTCGGTCTTGGCGCGCAGTTCGGCGACCATGCTTGCGGTAATAGCCATTGAATACTCTCCGTTGGGGTAGCGACCCATGCGCATTTGTCGGGGCGCATCGGTCTGAATTGTTAAGTTGTGAAAAAGGGGCCACGCGAGCCCCTTTTTCGCGTCTGGCTCAATGCACCAGTTATGCCGAACTCATCAGGCAGGTGCGTTTTCCACTTCGACAAACTCGTCTGCATTCTCGTTCGACACTGCTTTGACAACGTCGTTCATGGCGTTGGCACGGCCTTCGATGATCGCGTCGGCAATGCCGCGTGCGTACAGCGCAACCGCTTTGGACGAGTCGTCGTTTCCCGGAATGACGTAGTCGATGCCGATAGGCGAATGGTTGGAGTCCACCACACCGATCAGCGGAATGCCCAGTTTCTTGGCTTCCAGAATCGCGATTTTGTGGAAACCCACGTCGATCACGAAAATCGCGTCAGGCAGGGCGTTCATGTCCTGAATGCCGCCGATGTCTTTTTCGAGCTTTTCGATTTCGCGCTTGAAGGTCAGCTGTTCCTTCTTGCTGATCGTGTCCAAGCCGGCTTCCTGCTGGGCCTTCATTTCCTTCAGGCGCTTGATCGAAGTCTTGACCGTCTTGAAGTTGGTGAGCATGCCGCCGAGCCAGCGCTGGTCAACGAAGGGAACGCCTGCGCGCTGGGCTTCGGTGGCGACGATCTCGCGTGCCTGGCGTTTGGTGCCGACCATCAGGATGGTGCCGCGGTTGGCAGACAACTGCTTGGCGAACTTCATCGCGTCCTGGTACATCGGGAGCGACTTTTCCAAGTTGATGATGTGAATACGGTTGCGATGGCCGAAAATATACGGGGCCATCTTCGGGTTCCAGAAGCGAGTTTGGTGTCCGAAATGGACGCCGGCTTCCAGCATTTCACGCATGCTTGTTGACATATAAATACTCCAAAGGTTGTGTCTAAAATCAGCGCTTATCGCCTCCGGGCGTGTCTGCAAGCATTCGCGGACACATCTGGAAGCAACACCTTGAATGGCTGATTTGCGATTTACTTCGCGATTCGCTTCCCTGCCAGGTAGCAAGTCCGTCATTCGCAAAGCCTGCTGAGTATAACACCCTCCCACCCATGACCCAGTCTCTCCCCGCTGGCGATATCGACGATATCGAAAGTGCCCGGCAAGCCATTCGATCCGGCCAGGCGAGCGCCGCCGAAGTACTGGCCGGCGCCGCCCGCATGGCCGCCAGCGACGCCTGCCGCCATGTCTACATGCCCGGCGCGGGTGGGCAACTGCTCGCTACGGAAATTGGCCCGCTGACAGGCATTGCCGTGTCGATCAAGGATTTGTTCGATGTCGCCGGCCAAACCACCGCCGCCGGCTCAACGGTACTTGCCCACACCCCGGCGGCCTCCGCAGACTGTGCGGCCGTTGCGCGCCTGCGGGCAGCCGGTGCCACCCTAGCCGGGCGCACCAACATGGTCGAATTTGCCTTTTCCGGCGTCGGCATCAACCCGCATTACGGCACCCCCGTGAACCCGGCCGATGCCGCGGTGGCACGCATTCCGGGCGGCTCGTCCTCCGGCGCGGCCGTCTCGGTCGCCACCGGGGCTGCGCTGGCGGGCCTGGGATCGGACACCGGCGGCTCGATCCGCATCCCCGCCGCGCTGTGTGGCCTGGTCGGCTTCAAGAGCACGGCGCGGCTGGTGCCGACCACCGGCGCCCTGCCCCTGTCCACGACGATGGACACGGTGTGCGCGGTGACGCGGTCGGTGCGCGACGCGATCACCGTGCACGAGGTGCTGGCCGCCCGCAGCGTGCTGCTGGAAGGCAAGCCCCTGGCCGCCTGTCGCATCGCCGTGGCACGCACGCAGATGCAAAACTCGCTCGACGCCACCGTCGCTGCGGCGTTCGAGCGCAGCCTGCGGGTCCTTCGCCAGGCGGGTGCGCAGATCGAGGAAATCGAGCTGGCGGAAATTGCCGATCTCGCCGCCATCAACGCCACCGGCGGTTTTTCAGCCTTTGAGAGCTACGCCTGGCACCGCCAGCTGATTGCCGCGCACGAGAGTGAATACGACCACCGTGTGGCGCAGCGCATCCTGCGCGGTGCGCGCATGAGCGCGGCCGACTACATCGACCTGCTGGCGGCGCGAAAACTGTGGATCGCCCGCATGGAAACGAAGCTGGCCGGTTTTGACGCCGTGCTGTCGCCCACGGTACCGATTGTGGCGCCTCCAATTGCCAGCGTTTCCAGCGTGGTCGACAACGACGACGAATTTTTCCGGGTCAACGGCCTGCTGCTTGGCAACACGTCGGTCGTCAACATGCTCGACGGCTGCGCAATTTCGCTGCCCTGCCACACGCCCGACCAGCTTCCGGTCGGCCTGATGCTCTGGCATGCGGCCATGCACGATGATGGAGTGCTCGACCTGGCGCTTCAGGTTGAAGCCGCTTTGGTGGCGTCGCTACAATAATGATAGCTGCTCGCGCAATAATTACGTGGGCTAGCGGCCTATTTTATCTAAAAATGCACATGAATTCATTGATTTTCCGTCCGCTGCCCTGCTTTTCGCCACCGGGCGGCCCCGCATGAAAATTGCAGTCATCGGCGCTGGCATCATCGGCGTGACCACGGCTTACGAATTGGCGGCAGACGGCCACGACGTGACGGTGTTCGAAAGGCGCGGCGCGGCGGCAGAAGAAACCAGTTTTGCCAATGCCGGCGTCGTGTCCCCGGCCTATGTCACGCCGTGGGCCTCACCGGGTATGCCGGGCAAGGTGATGCGGCAACTCTTCAGCAAGCACGCGGCCGTCAAGCTGAGCTGGCCGCTCTCTGGAGCCGACATCGGCTGGATGCGCAAATGGCACCGCGCCTGCGAGCCGGTCACCTATCTGGCCAACCGGGCGCGCCTGCAGCGCCTCGCGTTTTACAGCCGCCAGCGGCTAGACCACATCACCCAGACCCTCGAACTCGACTTCGACAGCGCGCCGGGTTTCATGGTGCTGCTGCGCTCTGAAAAAGAGCACCAGCTGGCCCAGCCCGGGCTGCAGCTGTTGCGCGAAGCCGGGCTGGCGTTCAGGCAGATCAACGCAGACGAAGCCCGCCGGATCGAGCCCGCCATCAACCCCAACCTGCCGTTTTTTGGCGGCATCGACCTGCCCGACGATGGCGTGGCGAACTGCCGGCAATTTGCGCTGCTGCTGAAAGCCGAAGCCCAGAAGCGCGGCGTTAAATTTGAGTTCAATACGGCCGTAGCCCAGGTGGAACGTGCGCAAGCAGCTAGCATTTCAATAACAGGCGAAAACACGCCACGCCAGTTCGACCAGCTCGTGCTGTGTGCCGGCGTTGATTCGGCGCGGCTGCTGAACGCGCTCGGGCTGAAAATTCCGCTGACCGCAATTTACGGCTATTCGGTCAGCGCACCGATCGGCGAGGCGCTCAATGCACCCCGCGGCGCACTGATGGACGAGCGCTATAAGGTCGCCATCTCGCGGCTGGGCATGCGGGTACGCGTCGCCGGCAGCGCAGAAATCGGCGGCTCGCTTCAAAGCAAGAGTGAAACGGCCATTCAGACGCTCTACAAGGTCTTGCACGACTGGTTTCCGGGGGCCGCCCAGCACAATCATCTGGGCGCCAGCGTGCAAGTCTGGAAAGGCGCGCGCCCGATGCTGCCGGACGGTCCGCCCGTCGTAGGCCCCAGCGGGCTGCCGGGGCTGTGGCTCAACCTGGGTCACGGCTCCAGCGGCTGGGCGCTCAGTTGCGGTAGCGCGCGCGTGCTGGCCGATCTGGTGGCTGGAAAAGCCGCGGCCATCGACATGGAAGGCCTGGGTGTGGAGCGTTTGCACCGCTGAGCAGGGCCGTGTAGGCAGGCGCCGCGATCTGTCGTCATGGTGAGGAAGTCAGGCACGCCTTGTTGCAAACATCAGCTGATTTGTCACGCCCAGCCTGTACATTCAGCATCGTCTGGCGTTTTGTTCCAGACGAATAATTTATTGGATTGGAACCACCATGGGCATGTTCAGTTTTATCAAGGAAGCCGGTGAAAAGCTCTTCGGCCGCGGCGAAGCCAAAGCCGCCCAGGAGGCCGCCACAGCCGCACCCACCCCAGAGAACATCGCGGCGTTGAGCAAGACCGCCGGTGACGCGATCGAAACCTACATCGGCACCATGAACCTGAAAGTCGAGGCGCTCGACGTCACGTTTGACGCAGCCACTGGCACCGTGACGGTGGCCGGCGTGGCGCCCGACCAGGCAACGAAAGAAAAAGTGCTGCTGTGCTGCGGCAACGTGGCGTCCGTCACGGCCGTGAACGACATGATGACGGTCTCCAGCGCTGAGCCGGAGTCGCAGATGTACACCGTCGTCAGCGGCGACAACCTGTCGAAAATCAGCAAGCAGTTCTACGGCACGCCGAACAAGTACACGCAGATTTTCGAAGCCAACAAGCCGATGCTGACGCACCCGGACAAGATTTATCCGGGCCAGGTGCTGCGGATTCCGCCAGAGGCATAAACGTATCCGCCGGAGCGACCGTCCGGTCGCACCCAACAAAGCCCGGAGTCGATCCGGGCTTTTTTTTGCAATTTTTCAACCAATTCGCTATTATTTTTATAGCTATCTACGCATGTTTTATCTGGGCTGGAACCCTGAAACACCTAAAAATACGTCTGGACAGGCCGCAGCCAGCCTGCCGGGCACCACAATAAGCCATGCAGCGAATTTCCAGCGCCACCACCCATCCGCTTTTCAGCGTGGCCGCCACCCGGCAAATCGAGCAGAGCGCCGCCACCGGCTTGCCGCCGCACACGCTGATGCAGCGCGCCGGGCTGTCGGTGGCGCGGCTGACGCTGGCGCTGGCACCGCATGCGCAATGCATCTGGGTCGCGTGCGGGCCAGGCAACAACGGCGGCGATGGCTTTGAAGCCGCCCTGCACCTGCACCAGTGGGGAAAAAAGGTCGTCGTCACCTGGACCGGCCTGCCCGACCACCAACCCACCGCACCGCCAGACGCTGAAGCAGCACGCCAGCGCGCGTTGGCGGCGGGCGTTGAAATCGCCAGCGAGGCACCGCCATGCTTCGACTTTTGCATTGACGCGCTGCTCGGCATCGGCGCGCGGCTGGACCCGGCCCGGGTGGGTAACAAGCGGATGACCGAGTGGCTTGAACTGATGCGGGCCAGCCCGGCTGCGCGGCTGTCGGTGGATATTCCGACCGGCCTCGATTCCGACACTGGCGCTACAACTTTCATAGCTGCTCGCGCACGTTCTACCTGGGCTGGGGGCCTGTTTTGCTTGAGTTTGTTAACACTCAAGCCCGGTTTGTTCACCGCGCAGGGCCGCGACGCGGCAGGTGAAGTCTGGTTCGATGATCTGGGTGTTGCTCCGCCGGCAGACATGGCGCCAATTGCCCGGCTGCACGGAGCAGACAGCGCGCAGCGCGCTCACCGGTCATCACTTCCCCACGCCAGCCACAAGGGCAGCTTTGGCGACGTGGCGATCATCGGCGGGGAATCGACGCCGCACAGCCACATGAGCGGCGCCGCGCTGTTGGCGGCCCGGGCAGCGCTGCATGCAGGTGCCGGCCGGGTTTTTGTGGCGCTGCTGGGCGCGCCCGAAGAGGCGCCACTGACGGTCGACTTGATGCAGCCCGAGTTGATGTTTCGCAGCGTCGATGCACTCGACTTGAAGCGGCAGGTGATTGTCTGCGGCTGCGGGGGCGGCGAAGCGGTCAAAACGGTGCTGGCGAAGGTGCTTTCGACGGCTGCCTGTGCGGTTTTCGACGCAGATGCGCTCAACGCCATCAGCCTTGATGCCCAGTTGCAAGCGCTGCTGAAAGCCCGTGATTCGCGTGGTTACAGCACCGTCTTGACGCCGCATCCGCTCGAAGCAGCGCGGCTGCTGGGCAGCACCGCCGCGCAAGTGCAGGCCAGTCGATTGACGGCAGCCCGGGAACTGGCAGAGCGTTTTCAGTGCGTCGTGGTGCTCAAGGGCTCGGGTACGGTCATTGCCGCCTCGGGTCAGGTGCCTGCCATCAACAGCACCGGCAATGCGCTGCTCGCGACGCCGGGCACCGGTGACGTGCTGGCGGGCATGGTGGGGGCGTGCCTGGCTGTCGGGGGCCAAGGCGAGGATGAAGCCATTGGTTCGGCATTCAGTGCGGCCTGCAGCGCTGCGTTTACGCATGGGCAGATCGCGGATCTTTGGGCGCTGGCCAAGCCCGGACAGGCCCTCACAGCATCCCTTCTGGCGGCCTCGCAGTAGCCGCGCGGGCTGCTACACCAGCACCATCAAACCAATCTGCAGCAGCAGCAGCAACACCAGCGCTGACAAATCGACTCCGCCGATGGTCGGAATGACCCGGCGCAGCGGCGCCAGAAGCGGTTCAGTCAGGCGCCCGAGCAGCGCGTAAGCCGCCGAGCCGGGCTGAACCCACGACAAAATCGCAAAACCCAGCACCAGGATGAACATCGTCTGCAGCGCGACGCGAATCAACATCTTCACCGCAAAAATCAGCAGGCCCAATACCGCAAAGGGCGCGAACGGTGCGAATCCGGCAGCCCCGCCCGGCGTAGCCATCAGCACGCCGAAGAGCAGCGCCCAGACCAGCGCGTACAGCACCGCCAGTACCACCGCGGCCAGCAGGCTGGCCCAATCGATGTGCGCCTGCGCCAGCGCCTTGGGCAGGGTTCGGCGCAAGGGCTTGACCAGCCAGTCCGTCAGCGCCATCACGAAGCTGCCGGGCTGACCGCGCATGTTGACCCGTACCCAGTTCATCCAGGCCCGCAGCAGCGCCGCGGCGATCAGGAAAAAGAATATCGTTTCGAGAATGAAGGCGAGGATTCGAATCAGCATGGAGGACGTCCGGCTATCGGGGCGTGAAAGTAAGGCAAACGGGCTGGTCAGATCAGATCCATACGCTAGCGGCGCGGTTTTTTACCCTGCTTGCGGCCCGGGTTGCTGGCCGCCTTTTTGACCGCTGCTTTCAATGCCTGGATGGGCGACTGAATTGGTGACTTGGCGCTTCGCTCCGATGACGGGTTGCGCCGCGAAGCACCTGCGCTGTTGCCTGCGCCGCTCAATACACGTCCGTCAATGCGTCCGTCAGAACGGCTGCCTGACACCTGGCCGGCACTGCCTGCGCTTCCTTTGGCAGTGCGCTTTCCGGTGCTGCGGCGGCCCGCATCACGCTCGCTGTCGGTCAGCTCGCCGGCATGGCCGCCGGCCTTGTCTTTCATCGCCCGGCCCACCAGGCTGTCACCTTCGGTGATCAGTCGGAAGTCGATCTTGCGGCCGTCCAGGTCTACGCGGCTGACCTGCACCCGCACGCGGGTGCCGATGGCGTAGCGGATGCCAGTGCGCTCGCCGCGCAGCTCCTGGCGCGCCTCGTCGAAGCGGAAATATTCGCCGCCCAGTTCGGTGATGTGCACCAGCCCCTCGACGTACATCGCGTCGAGCGTGACGAAAATACCGAAGCCTGTGGCCGCCGTGACGACGCCGCCGAACTCTTCGCCGAGATGCTCACGCATGTACTTGCACTTCAGCCACGCCTCCACGTCGCGACTGGCCTCGTCGGCACGGCGTTCGTTGGCGCTGCAATGCAGGCCGGCCGCTTGCCAGGCGAGTTCGTCGGCGCTGACCTTTTTCGGCTTTTGCCCGGGTTCCTTGACGCGCGATGCCAGCCTTTTCGACAGCTTGGCTTCGGCTTCGCCGGGCGTCGGCAGCACCGGCAACTGGTACTTGGCCTTGTTCAGCACTGCCTTGATGACGCGGTGCACCAGCAAATCAGGGTAGCGGCGAATCGGGCTGGTGAAGTGGGTGTAGGCCTCATACGCCAGGCCGAAGTGGCCGCTGTTCATCGGCGTGTAAATCGCCTGCTGCATCGAGCGCAGCAGCATCGAATGAATCTGCTGTGCGTCGGGCCGGTCTTTGGTGGCGGTGGCAATCTGCTGGAATTCGCCCGGCGTCGGGTCGTCGGTGATCGTCATGCCCAAGCCGAGCGCCTTCAGGTAATTGCGGAGCATGTCTTTCTTCTCGGGCGTCGGGCCCTCGTGCACGCGGAACAGGCCGACGTGCTTGCTGCCGGCAATGAAGTCGGCCGAACACACGTTGGCCGCCAGCATGGCTTCTTCGATCAGGCGGTGCGCCACGTTGCGGGTGCGCGGCACGATTTTTTCGATGCGGCCGGCTTCGTCGCAAACAATTTGTGTCTCGGTGGTTTCAAAGTCGACCGCGCCACGAACGCCGCGCTCTTTGAGCAGCGCCTGGTACACATCGTGCAAATCAAGCAGATGCGGCACCAGCGCCTTGCGCTGCGCCGCCTCCGGGCCGCGCGTGTTGGCCAGAATGGCGGCCACCTCGGTGTAAGTAAACCGAGCCTGGCTGAACATCACGGCCGGGTAAAACTGGTAGGCATGCACCTCGCCC
>JANNKV010000106.1:0-5023 GCA_031396485.1 Polaromonas sp.
CGGCGAGGTGATGCGCGATGCGGTGTTGCAGAAGATCGCACAGCGGCTGGGCGCCACTGCGGCGCAGGTGGCGCTGGCGTGGGCCATGCAGCTGGGCATCACGGTGATTCCTTCGTCGACCCGGCGTGAAAACCTGGAGAGCAATTTCGCCGCACGTGAGTTGACGCTCAGCGACGACGACATGGCGCAAATCGCCAGGTTGGAGCGCAACGGTCGCCTGGTCGATCCGGACGGCCTGAAGCCGATATGGGATTGATTCCGTTTCTAAATCATCCGTGCACTTTGTCGGCTTCGCTGGCCGTACGTCAGTACTGCCCGCGCTTCGCCTTCGCGTTCACGAATGAATTGGAAACGGAATTGCGGGGCGGCACGCCTGTGCCAGACTTCGAGCCATGAATCCACTCCAGCTCCACCCCGTCAATGCACAGCTATGCCGCGTCACGTCCAGCGACGGCGCGCATGTGGGCAACCTCAAGCTGATCGGCGGTGTGTGGAAATTCAAGGCCCTTGGCATGGACGCTGGCGGCCACGTGATTCCTGGCGGCGGGCCACTGACGGACCGGCACAACACGGTGTTTGCAGTGCTGGACGAGGCGGCAGTCAACGCGGTGCTGGCGGCGAGGTCAACAACGGACCCTGCTGAAGGCCAGTGACTACTGCAGCGCATCATTCACGCCTTAAAACTGGCTATGGCCCATGTGAAATAGGCGCCAACAGCTATCAATAAAATAGCAAGCAGGTTTGCCCTCAGCGCTTCCTGAACACCACCACATGCTGCCAAGGCAATGTGTTGGCGGTGCGTTCATACACCAGCGCATGCGCCGCCGCTTCTTTTTTCACCTGCGTTTCGCTCATCTTGTGCAGCGGCTTGATCGGCACCTTCGGGTCTTCCGCGCGGTATTCGACATACACCACGCGGCCGCCGGGTTTGAGGGCGCGCACCACGCTTTCCATCACTTCAAACGGAAACTCCAGCTCGTGGTACACGTCAACCATGATGGCCAGATCGATGCTGGCATCCGGCAGCTTCACGTTATCAACCGCGCACAGCACCGGCTTGATGTTGGTGAGATTCGCCTTCTTCGCCAGATCGCCCAGCATCTGGATCATCTCGGGCTGCACATCGACGGCGTACACAATGCCCGATGAACCCACCAGCGGCGCCATGCGGCGCGCGTAGTAGCCGGTGCCTGCGCCCACGTCAGCGACCGCCATGCCGGGTTTCAAGGCCAGCTCGCGCAGCAGCAGGTCTCCGCGCTCTTCTTTTTCGCGCTCCTCGCGTTCCAGCCACGCCGCGCCCTGCCAGCCCATCACGCCCGAGATTTCGCGGCCCATGTAGCTTTTGCCGATGCCGTCGGGGCTGCGCCGTGTCGGGGTGTAGCGTGGTGAGTCTTTTTGCGCCAGTCCCGGCAGGCTGTAGCCAGCGGCACCGGAAGCCGCCAGCCAGCGCAGCAGCGTTCGGCGATCAAGCGGGGACGCCCGCCAAAAAGTGGAAGAACCGGGAGAAGCAGAAGAATGGGAAGAGGGCGATGGAGCAGTCACGGCGGTCCTTTCGAAGGTGATGTGCGGCATGCGCTTGCGTTGCAAACCTTAGCGCAAGCGGCGCCAGCACGCGGACGGCTGATGCAATGTCCCCGAAAATCTGTCTGACGTATGTTTTTAAGGTAAAAGCGCTTCTGGCCGAGGTAATACCTGCGCAAGCAGCTACAAAATTAATAGCTGCCAGGCTGTTCTTTTTCTTTGCGCCGCAGCACCATGCCGCCGTGGTGCAGCACGCCGCCCCTGAACTCGCCGTCAACGGTGAAGCGGGTTTCGTCCCGGTAATCAATGCGGTCGCCGCTGAGCCGGTAGGTGCCGCGGTAGGCGCTCTGTTTGTCGCCTCGTGCTTCGTCATAGCGGCCGCCGGACAGCAGTTCGTGGCGAACGTAGCCATCAGCGGTCACCCACAGGCCGACATAGAAGTCTGGATCGTTGTTGACGTTGCTCACGCCCGGCCGGGCCTGTGCCGACACTGGATCAGGCTGCGCGGTGACCACTGCAAGAAAGGTCAGCAAGGCGGCTGGCAGTGCATGTTTGAAGTGCGGGATGGTCATGGCTATTTCTTGAAAAGAGGGTGGTGGTGAATCCGGCGGGTCCGGTGCGCCGGCCCATCAATACGCGCTCGCCGTCGGCCGCACAATGATCTCGCTCACATCGACATCGGCGGGCTGCCCGATGGCGTAGGCCACCGCGCGGGCAATCGCCTCGGGCGCGATCGCGATGCGGCGAAACGCCTGCATCTCGGCTTTACCCACCGGGTCAGAAATCGAATCGGCCAGCTCGGACGTCGTTACGCCCGGCGAGATCACCGTCACGCGAATGTCACCGCCCACTTCCTGCCGCAGACCTTCAGAGATCGCCCACACGGCGTACTTGGTCGCGCAATACACGGCGGCCGTCGGGCTGACCGCATGGGCGCCGATGGAGGCCATGTTGATGATCTGGCCCGCGCGCTGTCGCTGCATCTGCGGCAGCGCCGCGGCAATGCCGTGCAGCACGCCGCGTATGTTCACGTCGATCATGCGCATCCATTCGTCGATCTTCAGCGCGTCGAGTTTCGACAGTGGCATCACGCCCGCGTTGTTGATGAGCACATCGATGCGGCCGAAGGTTTGAACAGCGGCATCGACGAAGCCGTGCATGTCCTGCAGGCGGGTCACGTCGAGCGCGCGCACCTGAACGCTGGCACCCTGCGCGCGCAATTCGGCGGCCAGTGTTTCCAGCCGGTCGAGCCGGCGCGCACCCAGCATCAGCGGCGTGCCAAGGCCAGCCAGATGCCGCGCGGTGGCTTCGCCGATGCCGCTGCTGGCGCCGGTGATCAGTACTACCTTGTTGGCGATATGGGAAGAGTGAGGGATGGTCATGGGTTTTCCTGTCATGACGGTGCGGCTTGATAGAGCTGCGGTTTTAACGAGCGGGTGCCGTTGACGGCGTGCCCGCCGACTGCGCTGCAAACACCTCGCGCAAGGCTTGCGCGGCGTCGATGGCGCGCGGAAAGCCGGCGGTCACGGTAGTGAGATAAACGATTTCCTTCAGCTCGTCAGGCGTAACGCCCAGCCGCAGTGCATAGCCGGCGTGAATCTTCAGCGTCGCCAGGTTGCCCTGGGCAGCAAACGCAGCGACGGTGGCCAGCTGGCGGGTGCGGTCGTCCAGCACCGAACGGCCCCATACATCGCCCAATGAATAAGCCGTGATGGCCTCAGCCAAAAAAGGGAAGTCCTGCTTCATGGCATTGAGGACGGGCTGGCCCGCGCCGCCCGACAGTCTGGACATCACGGCGTCACCGCGAGCTAGCCGTGCGGCGGCTCCTTCCTGTGCTTCGGCGGGGAGCGCCACCCACAGTGCCATCAGCAATGACGCGAGCAATGGACGACATAACGAATGGCGTAGTGGATATTTCATGGCGTGCACTCCAAAAAATGAAAACAGACAACAGGGACGAAAAAATGCCGTTTCATGCTGCCGCGGCTTCTTTCGTCGGGCAGACCAGTTTAAAAACCGGCCCCGTTTTTTTGAATGCCTGTTGCTATCAGTGTCTTGCCTATTCCTCTGGAATTGCAGCGGATGGCTGCGTTGCGGCTCCACGGCAGCATGGCAGTTGCTACCATTTGCGGCATGAAGCACGGTGACCTGCCCTTTGATGCAAATGCCGCCCGCCAGGCGCACATGATCGATTTTCTTGGCCAGCTGGCACCGCAGGCTGGCTACACGCTTTCAGCGCTCGACGATGTGCGTTTTCTGCGCGCCAACGCGCCGATCGCGCGCGCGCCTGTGATGTACGAGCCCAGCATCGTCGTGGTGTGTCAGGGCACCAAGCGCGGCTTTCTGGGCGATGCGGTTTACACCTACGACGCGCAGCAGTTTCTGGTGCTGTCGGTACCGCTGCCTTTCGAAAGCGAAACGGTGGCGAGCGCGGCCGAGCCGATGCTGGCGGTTGCGATTCGCATCGACCTCGCGGTGGCGGCCGAGCTGGCACTGGCGCTTGATGCGTCAGAACGCAGCGCGGCGGCCGCACCGGTCGGCATTTGCGCCACGCCGCTCGACGACAAGCTGGGCGATGCCGTGCTGCGGTTGCTGCAGGCGCTGGCATCGCCCACCGAAGCGCGCGTGCTCGGTACGGCCATCCTGCGCGAGATTTATTTTCGCGTGCTTGTCGGCGTGCAGGGCCCAGCGCTGCGGGCGGCGCTGACGCAGCAAAGTCATTTCGGCAAGATCAGCAGGGCGCTACGGCGCATTCACGGCAGCTTCAGCGAGACCTTGAGCGTACAGGCACTCGCGTCAGAGGCCGGTATCAGCGTGCCCGCGTTTCATGCGCGCTTCAAGGCGGTCACGCAGACGTCGCCGATCCAGTACATCAAGACCACGCGGCTGCACAAGGCGCGGCTCCTGATGGTGCAGGACGGCCTGACCGCCGGCGCAGCGGCCGCGCGCGTGGGCTACGAAAGCGCCTCGCAGTTCAGCCGCGAGTTCAAGCGATTCTTTGGCCGCACCCCCATAGAAGAGGCCGCGCAGATGAAGGACGTGCTGGCCCTGGTGCCGCAGGTGGCGACCGGACGGTATGTAACGGTGCAATAGGCGGGCAGCGCACCAGAGTTGCTTGCAGATACCTTTTTTGAGTTAAATAGGCCGCTAGCCCAAGTAACACCTGCGCAAGCAGCTACTAAATCAATAGCGTTTCTTCGTCAGTCCGCCGGTCGCTCTTCGCGCCCGCCCGGGTGCCGCGCGAAGCGCGCCGGGTCGCGGCCATGCACCGGTGCCTCGTCGGGCCAGGGCCAGCCGCCGAATTGCGTGCGCTGGTAGTCCTGTATCGCCTGCGCAATTTCAGCCTGCGTGTTCATCACGAAGGGGCCGTATTGCGCCACGGGCTCGCCGATCGGCGTGCCCTGCAGCAGCAGGAACTCGGCGACATGCGGGCCGCTGTTGACGAGCGCCACGCCGGCGCTGGCCCGCAGCTCGATGGCGGCATGGCTGTTGATGGCTTGAC
>JANNKV010000173.1:0-9290 GCA_031396485.1 Polaromonas sp.
ACCGTGATCGGTCAGGAACTGTCAGGCCGTGACCTGATCCTGATTGGTGGCGGTCTGTTTCTGATCTGGAAAAGCACCGGTGAAATCCATCAGTCACTCGAAGGCGAAGAGGGCCACGCGTCCAGCGCCGTCAAGGCCACGTTCACCGCCGTGATTTTGCAGATCATGGTGGTTGACATGGTGTTCTCGCTCGATTCGATCATCACAGCAGTTGGCATGGTCGATAGCCTGGCGGTGATGATTGCTGCAGTGATTGCGTCGGTCGGTTTGATGATGTTGTTTGCTGGCGCTATCGGGCGCTTCGTGTCCAAACACCCGACCATCAAGATGCTGGCGCTGTCGTTTCTGGTGTTGATCGGGGTCGTTCTGATCGCCGAAGGCTTTGACTACCATGTGCCGAAAGGCTTTGTTTATTTCGCTATGGCGTTTTCGGTCATTGTCGAAATGCTCAATATCCGGATGCGCAAGAAGTCTGCAACGCCTGCACACCTGCATGCTTCATACAGCAGTGGAGTCACGCCCGGCCCGGAGTCGGAGAAGTAGCCGTTTGGCACCAGAGTGATAGTGATTTAGGTCTCTAGCCCATATGAAATATGCGCAGGCAGCTATTATTTTCATAGTGACTTCCCCTTGCATGGCCTGTGCATCTGACACTCGATTGCGCAAACGCTCGCGGGTATTCACGAGTGCTTCCCAACTTTTGCGTCGCTGCCGCGTATGAAAAAGCCTACAGGCGTGCGCCGTCCTGGCCCGCGCAGCGTACATTCTCAAAAGCGCATGATGTAGCAATGGCGGGCCAGACGACGACCGGACCGACTTTCTTTTCAATTGCTTCCATGGGCCTTCTGCCCATGCACTACGAAGGACAGCCATGCAAGTTTTTCTGAACACCGACCCCCACGTAGACGGACGCCACAAGATGGGTGAGCACCTGACGACTGTGGTGAAGGATGCGCTGGACCGTTTTGGCGAAAGCGTCACCCGCGTCGAAGCGCACCTCTCTGACGAAATCAGTCATGTCAAGGCGACGCCGGACGAGATTCAGTGCACGCTCGAAGCCAGGCTGGTGGGCCTGGAGCCGGTGGTAGTGAAACACCGCGCAGGCAACGCGCATCAAGCCATCAGCGGCTCGGTCGGCAAGCTCAAGCGCGCCATCGCCACCGTGCTTGAAAAACATGACCCGCGCCATGAGACCCGTCTGGGCGCTGTGGTACCGGATGAGCCGATATAAACCATAAAACCTCACAGCGTCAAAACACGGCCGCAGGTATAAGTTTTTAGGCGATTCAGGCTCCTGGCCCATATAAAACCTGCGCAAGCAGCTATTTATTTGATAGCGTTCAGGGTGAGGTCAAGGGCAGTAACTTCATTGGAGTCTGCTTGATCAGGCAGCGAATTCTGCGGCTCTGCCCCCCTCACCAACAGGCGGCTGGTTGGCGCGAGCTCCGTGAGCAATACCACTTCACCTTCGGCCAATTCGAGGTCAGGCCGGAAGGCCGGATCATCAGCAACACCGGCCCGCTGCCAGCGCAGATGAATCACACGGTCTTGTACTGTCAACCTCAGTTCCACAGCTGGCCAGTGCGCGGGCAGGCACGGCGACATGGACAACTTGCCGGGCCGAAGTTTTAGCCCGATCAGGTTTTCCAGTGCAGCCCGGTGCATCCACGCCGCCGAACCGGTGTACCAGCTCCAGCCGCCGCGGCCCACGTAGGGCGGTGCGCCGTAGATATCGCCAGCCATCACATAGGGTTCAAGCTCGTACTGCGGCCCGCGCATGGGGTGCTCGCTTCGGTGCGCCGGGCTCAGTGCCTTGAAACTTTCCCACGCGCCTTCTGCGTCGCCGGTTTCGGCTTGCGCCATCATGGCCCAGACCGCAGCATGCGAATACTGGCCGCCGTTTTCCCGCACACCGGGGGGGTAGGCCTGGATGTAGCCCGGGCTGTTTTCCGACCGGGCGAATGGCGGATCCAGCAGGCGCAACAAACCCGCATCGGCATCGACGAGTTTCCGATTCATCGAGGCGATCGCTGGCGTGGTGTAGGGCTCGCTGGACGCGCCAGAAAGCACGGCCCAGGCCTGTGCGATCAGGTCGATGCGGCATTCATCGTTGCTGGAAGAACCCAGCGGTGCGCCGTTGTCGAAGAAGGCGCGGCAAAACCACGCACCGTCCCAGCCCTGGCTGTGCAGCGCTGCAATCCAGCCCTCGCGACTCAGGTTCCACCGGTCTGCGCGATCGGTTTCACTGCGATCGATTGCCAGCGGAGCGAACCCGCTCACGACCCTGCATAAAAACCAGCCCAGCCAGACCGACTCGCCGCGGCCTTCATGGCCGACGCGGTTCATGCCGTCGTTCCAGTCGCCCGTGCCCATGAGCGGCAGGCCGTGAGCCCCGACAGCCAGGCTGCGGTCGATGGCCCGTGCGCAATGCTCAAATACCGTGGCGGTCTCAAGGCTGGTGGTCGGCGCGTAGTAGGCATCTTCCGCGCCCCCGGGAATGGCGGCGCCATCTAGGAAGTTCACGCACTCGTCAAGAATGCTGGCGTCCCCCGTCATCTCGATGTAATGCGCGCAGGCGAACGGCAGCCAGAGCAGATCATCCGAAAAATGCGTACGCACGCCTTCGCCACCGGGCGCATGCCACCAGTGCTGCACGTCGCCTTCGATGAACTGGCGCGATGCGTTGAGCACGATCTGGGCGCGCAGGCGAGCCGGCTCGAACGTCGCAAATGCCATCGCATCCTGCAATTGGTCCCGGAAGCCCGAAGCCCCGCCGGCCTGATAAAAACCGGCTTTGGACCACAGACGGCAGGTGAGTGTCTGGTAGATCAGCCAGCGATTGACCAGCGCGTCGAACAGCGGGTCAGGCGTGTGGACCTGAATTTTCTCGAGCAGTCCGGACCAATAACTTTTCACGCTGATGAGGGCCTGTTCGATGTTCTTCGATTGCAGCTCACGCGCCAGCAATTCAGCCTTGGGTGCGGTGTTGGCATGGCCCAGTACGAACGCGAACTCCATCGTCTGCCCAGGTGCGAGTGAAAAATCACCGCTCAGTGCGGCGCAGGCGTCCAGCCCGCCAGCCGCCTGCTCGCCGAGTGTGTCTGGCAGCACAAAGCGCCCAGCAATATCAAAAAACTCATTCCGGTCGCAGCTCCACTGCAGCGTACCGGCCACGCCTGACAGGGCAAGAAAAGCCGTGTTGCCGCCGAAGCCGGCTCGGCTCTCGCGTTGCTGGGCGAACACCGCCGGCATGTTCTCGCCTTTCCAGGTGTGCAAGGTGCGCCGTTCGTGGCGTGCACCGCCCATTTGCCATTCGACCATCGCCAACGCCCGCAGCCGGTGCTTGCCTGATGCGTGGTTGTGCAGCCGGACGCGGACGATCTTCAGCGCATCCTTGCAATCGGCGAAAAATGTCGTCTCGACCTGCAGCGCGTTGTGCCGGGTGTCGAACACCGAATAACCCTGACCGTGGCGCACACCGAAGGTCTGACCGCGGGCCGTCGAGCCGGTTTCGGTCGACGGCGTGAGTGCCAGCGGCTTGTGCGTGTCCAGGTCCTGCAGCAGGTAGTGTTCAAAGCACGGGTCCTGAACCGGGTCGTTCGACCAGGGCGTGACCTGATGCAGGCGACTGTTGGTGGCCCAGGTGTAGCCCGCACCCGACTCGGACACCTGAAAACCGAACGACGGGTTGGAAATGACATTGACCCAGGGCCGGGGGGGCCGGTGCTGGCGGTCGATATGGAAGTGAAACTCGCCGCTGGCGGTGTCAAACTGCCCTTCAGGCGTGGCCATTTCGATACCGTGCGCAACCGGGTCTTCCGGCATCACCGGCACGCTTCCCTGCGCAGAAGCATGCATCTGCTTTGCCACTTCCAGCAGCGCGGCGACCTGTTGCTCCAGCGGCCGGCCGTCGGCAATGAACACCACCCGCGCCAGTGCAGCCAGCGAGGCTTTCTCGAACGGTGTCACGTCCTGGTCGCGCAGCAGATAAAAGCCGGCGCCATTGTTGCCGGGAAAGCTGTTTTCGACCTGCTGCAGCGTACGGTCGCGCAGACCGAGGATCTCGCGCTGAATCGGCATCAGGTAGGAATTGACTTCACTGTTGAAGATCACCAGATCAGCGGCGATGCCGCCGAAGTCCCACAGCGGCTGGGCTCGAAGCAGCGTCTGTACCAGCGCCATGCCGTTACTCGAATGGATGCGAACCAGCACGATGGGTTTGTCACCGGACAGGCCGAAGCGCCAGAGGTGCCGCTGGTCGACCAGCGCACGCTCAGCGGACGGGCGAGCCGCAGTGTAGAGAAGCGCCGTGTTCAGGTCCTGCAGCGCTGCGTTCTCTTCCGGGTCCACGCCCACGTCGCGCAGCCGCACCTGCGCCATGGTGGCGGCCATGCGGTTGGCGCGCTCGACGTTCATCGGTTGCAGATACTTGTCGATGCGCGGTATCAGCTCGTCGCTTGTGGCCGCCGCAGCGGTTGCAAACGTCAGACGCGCCAGGGCGCCGGCTGGAATACGGATTCTCACCCGCAGCCCGGCAACCGGGTCAAGTCCGTTCACCGGCGATCCATCGGGCATCTTGCGGTGCGGCAGCAACGCCGCATCGGCCGCCTGGCGGTTGCGGCCCAGAAAGGCCTTGCGGTCGGCAATGAAATCGATCTCGCGTACGTTGGCGTCCGAGTCCGCCAGAAAATGGGCAACGGCCATGGTGGGGTCGCCGTACAGACGCGGCTTGCGCGACACCAGCAGCGCGCGCCACTCCGGGTGCCAGCCGGTTTGTAAAAAGAGATTGGAAAAAGCTGGATGGGCTTCGTCGGCTTTCGGGTCGGCCAGCACGGCTTCAAAGCACGAGATCACGTCCATCGTCATTTCATCACCGGACAGATTCTGAACCGTGACCGTGCGTATTTCGATGTCGTCTTCCGGACTCACCAGAACGCTGGTCACCACCTCAAGGTCTTCTGATGTGGTTTCAAAGTGCACCCTGTCGGCCAGAAACGTGGCTTTGTAGTTCCAGTCTGGGTGCGGTGCCGGATGAAACGTCACCGAGCTCAGGGCCGCGTCGCCTTCGGCACGCAAGTAAATGAAGCTGCCACAGGCATCACGCAGCAGGTCATCGCGCCAACGTGTGATGTTGGCCAGTCCGCCCTGCGAGCGCCAGCGGCTGACACCCGCGCCATTGGCACGCAGCGCCACGCTGTAGCGGCCGTTCGACAGCAGCTGGGTGGGTTGCCAGCCTCCAGCGGCCGGATCAACGTCGCGCGAATGGTAGAGCAGGGCGTCCTTGTCTTCTTCGGGCTCAGGCAACAGGCGCGGGTCGGCGCTTTCAATGATCTGGCGCGGCGTTTTTTCATGCAGCAGGGCTTCGTAAGCCTGCACCAGCGGCGCCTGTGCGAACCACCGCCGTGGCGCCCCGTCGCACAGCACGTTGCACAGCGCCACCAGCGACATGCCCTGGTGGTGCGCCATGAAATTTTTGACGACACTGAAGGGCTGCGCATTCGGTTGCCTGGACACGGTGAAGTCCACCGCATCCATGAAGCCGCAGTCGCCGCGCGCACCGAGCTTTTCCAGTACGCGCAGATTGGCAATCGCCTCGTGCGGGGTGAACATGCAGGCCATCACCGTCGCGTACGGCGCAATCACCCTGTCGGTGGGTGGTGTGCGCCTGAGCGCCAGCCGGGGCACGCCGAACGGTGAGTACTGGTAGGCCAGCGAGTGGTCTTGGGCGAAGTAAGCTGACTCCGATATGCCCCATGGCAACTGGTGTGACTCGCCGAAAGCCTGCTGCTCCTTGACCGCTGCCAGACCTGAGACGTGAAGCAGACCCTGATCGGGCTCGGTCATGACCAGACACGGCATCAGGTATTCGAACATCGAGCCTGACCACGATTTGAGTCCCGGCGTGACGCCGACTGTGAGAAACGCCCGGCCCAACGCCTGCCAGTGACGCCGCGGTACGTCGCCCTTCGCAATCGCCAGAAAGCTGGTCAGCCGCGATTCGGAAGCGATCAGGTCGTAGTAGCTGGCGTCCAGCGCCTGTTCGTGAACGCGCAGGCCGATGTGAAACAGATGCCGTTTGGGGTTGTACAGCCCACTGAAGTTCATCGCCATGCACAGGCGTTCGCAGCGGTCGCCGAGGCGGAGGAGGCTGGCCGCCTGATCGGAAGAGGTTCCTGGCTGGCCAGCCAGTCCTTTGCAGGCTTGAGCAGCTGCAACGAGGTGGCCGGCGAGGTTGCCGCTATCCACAGTGGACACGTAGGCCGGATTCAGGACTTCCAGCGACCGTGTTTCATACCAGTTGAACAAATGCCCGTTGTGTTTGGAGAGTCGCTCAACCGATGCGAGCGTGTCCTCCAGGCGCGAGATCATCTCGGCGCTGGTGATCCAGCCAAATTCACGCGCCGACGCGATGGCCAGCAGGTACAGGCCGATGTTCGTCGGCGAGGTCCGGTGGGCAATAGTGGGCTCGGGTTCAAGCTGCAGGTTGTCGGGCGGCAGGTGGTTGTCTTCAGGGCCGACGCAGCGCTCAAAAAACTGCCAGGTCTGCCGCGCCAATTGGCGAAGATAGTCGACGTCATTGGGACTCAGCGCTCGAACTGTGGACACTTCGGGCAGTTTGCTGGCCCACCAGCCCGTCAGCGGAGCCGCGGCCCACAGCAGGAATATCAGGACACCGGCCCACGGGTGAGGGCTGTAGATCGCTGCAGCAACAGCGAGAGCCAAACAAGCCAGCGAGGAAAGCGCATGCCGGCGCAGGAAGGCGCCAAGTGCGTATTTCGCCGAGGCCTGCGCCTGCGCGGCGGTGGTCCACTGCAACAAGTGCCGACGGCTGAAGGCCATGCGCCATAGCGCTCTCGCAATAGCATCGAGCATCAGAAAGGCCTGCACGAAAAGCTGCGTGAATTGCCAGGTGGTAGCCGCCAGGCTGCGCAAGACGTCGCGTGATCCCACATGGAAAAAATGCAGCAGCGCAATGCTCCGCCGGGTCGGCACCAGGGAGGCCAGCGCGCCCAGCAGCGGGCCCGCCAGATAGGCGCACAGCGTGAAGCCGAGCGCCGTCATCACCGGAAGCGCTCCGGTAAAAATAACCCAGATCAGCAGCAGCAGACAGGCCGGCGCCAGCAAAGAGCGGCGCAGGTTGTCGGCCATGCGCCACAAACCCAATGCATCAATGCCAAAGTGTCTGGCATGCAGCATCAGCGGCAGCAACTGCCAGTCGCCCCGCGTCCAGCGATGAAAGCGCGACGCGGCCACGCTGGCATGGTGGGGGTGCTCTTCCATCAACACCACGTCGCCTACATAGCCGCAGCGCGCGATGCTGCCTTCCAGCAGATCGTGACTCAGGATGCTGCCTTCGGGCATGCTGTCATCAAGGGTGGCATGGACCGCCGAAACGTTCAGCAGGCCTTTTCCGGTGAAGGTCCCGAGGCCAAACAGGTCCTGGTACAAATCGGCTGCCCCCGCGCTGTAGGGGTCCAGGCCGCCTTGCCCCGCAAACATCACATTGAAAGGCGAGCGTTCTGGCTGCGCCGACAGGGGTGTGACCACCCGCGGTTGCAGGATGCCGTAGCCGGCAGTCACCCGGCGGCTGGCGCGATCGATTTGCGGTGTGTTCAGCGGGTGCGCGGCAATCGCCACCAGGTCCTGCAACGACCCAGCCGGCAGGCCGGTATCACTGTCGAGCGTCAGCACGTAGCGTATGCCATCGCCCAGCCGCATGTCAGAACCCAGCGGCATGAAGCTGGAAGCGGAACCGGTGGCCAGTTGCCGGACCAGCAGTTCCAGCTTGCCGCGTTTGCGTTCCCAGCCAAGCCAGCGCCGCTCTGTAGCAGACCAGCTTCGGGCGCGGTGCAGCAGCAAGAAGCGCGAAGGTGCACCCTGCGGTGCCGGATAACTGCGGTTAAGGGCGCGCAGCCTGGTTAGCGCATCGTTCAGCAGGCTTTGGTCTGAATCAAGCGTTTCGGTGTCGGCATCGGCCCAGTCGGTGAGCAGCGCAAATTGCGCGTTGACCTCGCGGCTCGCGAGCCAGTGCAGGCTGAGCTGGTGAACCAGTTCGCTGTTCGATGCGGTGCTGGACAGCATCGACGGAATCACGACCAGAACCCGGTGCTCGGCCGGAATACCGGCGGTGAAATCAAGACGGGCCAGCGGCTGAATCCTGGTGGACTCCGCAATCAGCCGGTGAATCAGTGCGGCGACGGCCTCGGAGGCAGGAAGCGCCATCAGCAACAAAGCCACACCGGTCTGCCAGTTGACATTGTCGAGCGAATGCGCCGCCGCGATGAGCGCGGCAAACGTGCCTGCAACCCAAACCGCTGCGTAGATTGGCAGCCGCCAGGAAGGCTGTATGCGCGCTCTGCGGCCGGTGCGACCCGGACGTGATGCTGGCCGCAAAGCCTCTTCCAGCTGCGGGCGGCCGGGACCAATCAGGTAGTAGCCCGCCGTTCGCGCCACCATCGAATTGTTTGGTTGCCGGGCCGCCGCAACCACCGCCTCGGCCACGGCTCTTTCCGAGCGGCCGCATTGCTGCGACAGCCGCTCCATCGCGCGGGTGATCTGCTGGCGTGTGAGTTCGCTCTCGCGCGAATAGCTCGGCAGACGGCGCAACACCTGCAGTGAGTGGCTGACCGGCTCGATCAATTCGGCCCAGTCGACCTGGCCAATCATGCGCAGCGTGGTGATGATGTTGCTGACCGTCAGGTTCGCTTCGACCTGCGCCGTCTGACCTTCGCCAATCAGCGTCAGTGCATCGGGGCAATGCTGTTCCGTCCAGCGGTACAGCGGTGTAATCGACTGGCCACGCTCGACCGGCATTCGTTGCCACAACTGCGTTAGGTAGCCGCGTGTCAGCCCGAGCCGTTGCATGGTCGCATGGAGGTCGTCCAGATCCCGTACGCTGAGGTCTTCGGCTTTGTCCCAGGCGGCATGCGCCACCTCGCGCGCGACCTTGTTGCGCGCAATGCGATCGGCCATGCGGCGCAGGTTTTCCAGCAACACCACCCGAAGCGTGGTCGGAAACGCCCATAGCTCGCCCAGATTCAGCTCACTGACTTCCTGGTAGGCATGAAGAAAGGCGGTGAACAGCACCGGGTCCAGCACACTGTCGGTGTGGGCCACGTAAGCCCACGCGATGCCGTAGACACGCGGCAACCCCTCCAGCGGCTTTTCCGTCAGCTTGGGCAGATCTGCGTAGTAGCGGTGGGGAACGCCCTCCTGAATCTGCTGGAGCTGTGCTTCGATCAGGTGAAAGTTGTCGAGCAGCCAATCGGCCGCCGGCGTGACGTAGTGGC
>JANNKV010000132.1:0-6127 GCA_031396485.1 Polaromonas sp.
GCGCAAAGCCATTTTATTGACCTGTGCGAGTTGCTCGGCGTGCCCAAGGTCTGCAGTGGAACGGGTCTTGAGCTCTAAATCCGTATAAAACAGTTGAATATTTTAATTAAATCACTTTCTAGACAAAATATTGTCTAGAAAGTGATTTAATAGGCCTATGTTGCATCGTTACGCGTTTACAAATTTTCAGTCATTTCATGACCGAACTGAGGTCTCGTGGGTTCTGAATGATCGAACACCCGAGGCTGTATGGTCTGGTCAAAGCGGTGATCAAGCTCGCCTGAGCACCGTGATGGCGGTGATAGGTCCCAATGCCAGTGGGAAAACCGCATTGCTCAAGCCCATATTATTTTTGAATTGGTTCGTATCCCATTCATTCACTGTCGATCCCAATTCAACTTTGCCCTTCGAGCCCCATGCATTGGCGAAAGACGCCCCCACTGAGTTCGAAGTCGAACTCGATTTCGACGGCCATCTCTGGCGCTACACACTGCGCTGCACTAACGAGCGCGTGCTGCACGAAAGCCTGTATCAGAAGCGGGAGCGCATGGGCTACGTTTTCGTGCGCGACTGGAATGAGAAGGCGCAAAGCTACGACGTGAAACAGCAGGGTTTTGGTTTGAAACCTTCCGAGGCCCGCAAGGTCCGGCCCAATGCATCGCTAATCGCAACCGCGGTGCAGTATGGAGTGCCAATCGCGCAGCGCCTGGTTCAAACAAGCGTTTGGACCAATGTCCACCAACTCGGCCGCATGCTGAGTGACGGGCGTCAGTTGATCCACGCGGCAACGCATTTCGCAGATCAGCAACTGCAGCGAGACCATGTGGTGAGACTGCTGTCAACTTGGGACCTCGGATTGAGCGATTTGCAAATCCGGCAGGTGGAACACGTGCAGGCGGACGGTAAAACTGAAAAGTTCTGGCTACCTTTCGGTATTCATCGGGCTTCGTCGAATCGATCTTTTGAGTTACCGTTCAATCTGGAATCAAGCGGTACGCAGAGCGCTTTCGTTTTAATGAGCCGATTGCTTCCTGCGTTAGCAGAAGGAGGCCTGGCGGTGATCGACGAGTTCGAGAACGATCTTCATCCACACATGCTTGAGCCAATACTTGCCCTGTTTGCCAGTCCAATTACCAACCCCAAACGCGCGCAGCTGCTTTTTACATGCCATGCGATGGAGGTGCTTAATGTTCTGCACAAATCACAAGTGATGCTCGTCGAAAAAAACGAGGATAACGAGAGCAGCGCTTGGCGTCTCGATAGTGTGGAAGGTATTCGCAGCGATGACAATTTTTACGCGAAGTACATGGCTGGCGCGCTGGGCGCCGTGCCGCAACTATGAGCGGAAACCTGAGGCTGGCAAAAAAGCGTTATGTAGCCAGGACTTTACTTCTGGTTGGCGAAGGTGATGCGGAATTAGTTTGGCTGGGGCATTTAAAACGGTTGTATGTTGCGCGCGGAGCGGGATTGGTGGTAACGCTCAAAAACGCTCACGGTAAAGGTGCAGCGCATGTAGTGGACGTGGCAATCCGGCAATCCCGGAATGCTGCGTTCGACGCAAAGGCGGTGCTGTTAGATACCGATACAGATTGGACAGACAAGGTACGGGTGCGGGCGAAAAAAGAGGGTGTGGAAATCGTTGCAGCATCCCCTTGCCTTGAGGGCATGTTGCTGAGCGCCTATGGACATCAGGTCGAAGGCAGGACCAGCGCGAAATTGAAAAGCGATTTTGTGGTCAAGTTCGGTATGACTGCCCTTGACACAAGGACCTATGAACAACATTTCCCGCGTACTTTTCTAGATAACATCAGAACAGAACTGGCCGAGATCGACCAGCTTTTAAATTTGCTGGCAACCTGAATTGGCGAGGCGTCGGCAACGACCCACGCTACATCCCCACCACCTGCTTTGAAACCTTCCCCTTCCCCGAAGGTCTGCCCCGGCCGACACGGCGCATCAGCAAACCGAGGCGATTGAAGGCGGGGCGCTGATTCCGGCGGGTATCGCGGACGGAATTTCAGCATCAAACGGGCCTCCAGCCCAGGTAAAACCTGCGCAAACAGCTATAAAAGGCATAGCGCCTCGAATGACCTTGCGTACCCACGCCGAAGCCATCGCCGGCGCCGCCACGCGCCTTAACGACCTGCGCGAAGCCTGGCTCATTCCATTTCCAAATCATCCGTGCACTTTGTAGTCTTCGCTGGCCGTAAGTCTGTACTGCCCGCGCTTCGCCTTCGCGTTCACGAACGATTTGGAAATGGAGCCCGCCGGAGTGGACCGAGCGCGTGCCCGAGGTCATTCCGCTCGGCATGCAAACGTCGCCGTACCCCGACCGCATCATCGCCAAACCCGGTCAGGAAAAAGACCTGGCCGACCGCACGCTGACCAAGCTCTACAACCAGCGCCCGGCCTGGCTGGACGCGGCGCACAAGGCGCTGGACCTGGCCGTGGCGGCGGCCTATGGCTGGGCGGATTATTCGGCAGACATGCCAGATGAAGAGATTTTGAAGCGGCTGCTGGCGCTGAATCTGGCGCGGGCTGGGGTGGCGTAGCCAGAACCTCGCATTAACCAAAACTGTGAACCATGGATTACAATACGCATGCTTGAAATCATCAAGAGCGAGAGCTTCGAGCGTTGGCTTCTTGAGCTGCGAGACCCGGACGGTCCGGCTCCGCGTGCAGGTGCGGATTGACAGGCTGGCTGATGGCAATCCTGGGGATTCCAAACCTGTGCGCGAAGGCGTTTCAGAGCTTCGCATTGATTTCGGCCCCGGGTACAGGGTGTATTTCGCACGACGTGGCCCGCTGGTGATCGTGTTGCTGGTCGGCGGCGACAAGCGAACGCAAGATGCTGATATTGAACGCGCGATTGAAATGTTGAAAAACTGGAAGGAATGAGTTGTGGCTGCAAAGAAGTCCGCCCCACAGGCCGCGCCTGAGAAGTTTTCACGCTGGGATAGCGCGGATTACCTCAAGACCGAAGAGGACATCGACCTCTATTTCGAACTTTGTCTGGAGGAAGACCCGGGCGACGGCAGCCTCATTCGCCGGGCGCTCGGCAGCATCGCCCGCGCACGCGGCATGAGCCAGCTTGCACGCGACACCGGCCTGGCGCGCGAGGGGCTGTACAAGGCGCTCTCTCCTGAGGGCAACCCCGAGTTCGCCACGATCATGAAAGTCATCAAGGCTCTGGGGTTGAAGCTGGGTGCGCAGGCTGCTCAGCAGGCTTAGACTTGAATCGAATCGCGGGGGCCGCAGGTCAGTGTGGGCCGTGTCGGCTTGGTGCTGGAAGCCCAGACGTGATGGACCGCTGAGCCCTCAAATCAACCCCAGCCAAATCTCATTTCGCCGCCAGAACGCCGGCATCATCGGGCTGTTGTAGCGCGAAAAAATCGGTTCGCCTGCGGTTTTGAGATTGGCCGCGGCCAGCGCCTGACGTAGCTTGGCGAGGTTCTCGTCGTAGCTGGCCTGAGACCAGCCGCCTGAATAACGAATCACACCGACAGTCTGGGCCGGCACGTCGCGCAGCTTGATGCGGGCATCGAGTGGTTCGGGCAGGGTGGCCAGTGTGTAGCCGCGCGGCATGACGAACTGCAGCAGAAAACCGCCAGCGGTGGCTTGCTGGGCGACGGGTGCCGTCATATCGAGTTTGACTGGGTCGGCAACCACGGGAGTTTGGGCCACCGGCGCGGTCATCTCCAGCTTTCGTTCGCCCTTGTTCTTGCCGAAAATGTAGCCCGCCAGAATGCCGAAACCCTGGTTGCCTGCTTCTGACGCGGGGCCGGGCACCACCACCTCGGCGACGACATAGGGTTCGTAGCGGCGCACCTCGAACACCTCATTTTTCTGCAGCACTGAATACGCCGGCTCTTCGGTGGCCTGTACCGCGCCGCTGGCGGCCAGCAGGGCGGCTGAGATGACTTTGGCGGGGCTCATGGCGTTGTCCTTGTGTCTGGTATCGGCCGGATGGTTTGCGTGCCTGCGTCGTGCGGGCACCGCGCCACCGATGGATGCGTTGTCACCGGATTTTGCTACAAGCCGACCTGGCGTTCTTTGCGCGTGCCATACCCACACACTATAAAAAGCATAGCTGCTTGCGCAAGCAACACGTGGGCTGGAAGCCTAAAACACTTGCAAATCGGGCAAACTGGTGGTTGCGACAAGAGGCCGGCGTTCAGGTGCGCTTTTTTGCCGCTTTCTTTGCCGGCGACGGCTTGGCGGTTTTGGCGGCCTTCCTGAAATCTTCCTTGCGCGGTGCGCCTTCTTCACCCGGCTTGCGCATGGTTTCCTTGCTGCCGTGGGCAATGCGTTCCTGCTTGGCGTGGATGTTGGCGTAGAGACCTGGTTTTTTGCTGGGCATGCTGCGGTTCCTGGAAAGTAAAACCGCAGTTGATGATGGCGCTGCGCGCACTGCCAGTGGCTCAATCGCGCAACGTTTTGTAGGCAAAAAAGCAGGCCGCGCTGTGCTTGCGTGCGCCGCGCATACATAGATAGTTGCTATGAAAAAAGTAGCTGCTCGCGCATGTTTTACCTGGGCTGGAGGCACTTTTCGCCACTATTTGCCACCAATCGACCCTATTCAGGCACGACCAGTGGCTACGCGGCGACTGCGCGAAGAATCACGGCGCCGCTTCAATCAGCGCCGCAATATCACTGCGGCCGCGTTGCCGCGCATGCTGCAGGGCGTTCATGCCGGCCTGGTCGACCAGCGCCGGATTAGCGCCGAGTGCGAGCAGGCGCTGCACCATCGCCGCATGGCCGTTGATGACCGCAAGGACCAGCGGCGTTCGGCCGGCCGCGTCGGGTGCGTTCAGAACCGATTGAAGCGACACGCCCTGTGCGAGCAGGCGTTCGAGTTGCGCGACGCTTCCGTTACGGGCGGCCTGCTGCAGTGCGGTCTTGGCGTCGGTCGCGGCTTCCCGCTTTGTCAACGCGTTCGCTGCGGCGCTGCCGGCGCGGCTGCTTTCGATGCCGCTGCTACTGTCTGCACGTCCCCGGGCTGCATCGCCGCTGATGCTGCTCTGCTTTTGCAGCGGAGCCTGCGCGCCCGCGGCGGCGGGAGGTGAGGGCGCTGGGGGTGTTGGGGCCGCTAGTGCGGGCGCAGGTGTGGGTGCGGGTGGCGCTGCTCGCAGCGCAGGTTCGCGCAGGCTTCCGGCCACCGACTCGTCATCCCGGCCAGCTTCCGGGGGGACGTGTGGCAAGCGTGGGCTGACCGCAGGCGCCGTGTCGGCCAGCCCGGCTGGTGCTTCCGCGGTTGGCAGCGAGGGCGATTGCGGCGACGCCGGAAAAGGCGACGGAGCGGCGGGCAGCGGCGCCGTTGAAGTGGCAGGCGACCGAGCCGGTGATGGCCTGGTCTGGCGTGGCTCTGGCGCGACTGCCCTGGCTGAGGGGGCGGGGGCTGGTGGCGGGCTTGACCTGGGCGCTGCTTCACTCGCAACAGGTGACCGTGCTGCTTCCGGGGTGGGCTCCGGTTCCGATGAAGGTGAAGGTGAAGGTGAAGGTGAAGGTGAAGGTGAGGCGTTTTCATAAGCCGGCTTCTGTCCCAGCGCCAGTTCTTTTTCATCCGGCGTGCCGCGTTCAAACTGCAGCACCAGCAGACCCGTCAAACCGGCCAGTGCAATGCTGGCGAGCAGCGAGATTTTCCAGCGCGACTGATTGGCTGCCGGCGGTCGCTTCGTTGATAACGAAGCGGCGTTTGGATCAGCGTTTGGATCGGCGTTTGAATCAGCGCCAAAACCGGGTGCCTGCGCGAGCTGCATCTGCGCATGCGCAAGCACCGCGTCGCGCACACGCGCTGCGGGCCGCTGCGTGTCCTGCGCGCTCGCTTCCAGGTAAAGGTCGCGCAGGGCGTCGCGGGGCTGGCCTGCATCGTCATGCTCGCGCCCGGTCATGCGAATTCCTTTAAAAGTTGTCTTAGCTGATTGCGCGCGTAGCGCAGGCGGCTTTTGGTGGTCTCGAAACTGGCGCCGGTCACGCGGGCAATCTCATCGACGCTCATGCCGGCTTCTGCCTGCAGTAAAAACGCATGGCGCTGTTCGGGCGGCAGCGCTTCGACCGCTGCGATCAGAGCCATGGCCTGCTCGCGTGATTCGAGTTGCCGCACCGGGCCAAAGCCCGAATCAGCCGC
>JANNKV010000137.1:0-2983 GCA_031396485.1 Polaromonas sp.
TGGGGGCTGGGCATTAAAGGAATTCCCACGATTTTCGGAGAGGCGGGCGGACTAATTCAGACAACAATGGACGCGGTGCCCCTTGGGGAGGGCTATGGAGAGTCGGACGGCCAACAAGACAACGGATACCTACAGGAATTCAAAGATGGAGCTACAAGTGTCCATAGTGTGTTCGGGCAATTGTGGGCCGGCGGAAGCAATCTGGATCAGTCTCATCATTTTGCTGCTCTGCTTCAGGCGGGACTTCGTCTTGGTAATGGGGTCTTGGCTAACTCTCTCAACAACCTTCTTGACCTTCCGGCGCCAGCATACGCACGTTCATGTGCACGGTGGGGGCATACGGGTTACGGGGATGGAGCACCAGGGACACACCCAGGGCCTCGAATCCGCAGCCGGCCAGTTCGGGCCGGTGCTGCGTGGCCGAGGCCGGCAACCGCGGCCCGACGACATGCGAGAAACCGCAGCCGGCGCGCTCGAACACCTTGCCGCCTTCCAGAATCTGCGTCACGCCATTGCCCTGCAGCACTTCGCCGGGCTCTTTTTTCCAGTGGTCCGCCACAAACGGTTGCCCATCAATCGCCGCAACGGCTTCGGTGATGCGCTTTTGCAGGCCGAGCAGGAAGGTGCGTACGTCTGACAGCGGAACAGGATGGGTAGTCATCGGGACGGGATTCAGGACGCCTTGATGGCCCGGTACCCGATGTCCTTGCGGTACTGGGCGCCATCAAAGTAAACCGCCTGCGCCACCTCATAGGCGCGCTGCTGCGCTGCCTTGACGGTACTGCCCAGCGCCGTGACGCAAAGCACCCTGCCGCCGGTGGTGATGGTTGCGGCTTCGCCGCCGTCAACGCCCTCCTGCCTGGTGGTTCCTGCATGAAACACCACCGCGTCTTCGGTCGCCTTGGGCAACCCGTGAATCGCGTCGCCCTTGCGCGGCTTGAGCGGGTAGCCGTGCGCGGCCATCACCACGCCCAGCGCAGGCCGCCGGTCCCATTCCAGCTCGACCTGATCGAGCGCGCCCGAGGTGGCCGCCATCATCACGTCGTAAAAATCGGTTTTCAGCCGCATCATGATGGGCTGGGTTTCGGGGTCGCCCATCCGGCAGTTGAACTCCAGCGTTTTTGGCCTGCCTTTGGCGTCGATCATCAGGCCCGCGTAGAGAAATCCGGTGTAGGTGATGCCGTCTTTTTCCATGCCCTTGATGGTCGGCAGGATGATTTCCCGCATCGCACGGCCGTGCACTTCAGGCGTGACCACCGGCGCCGGTGAATACGCGCCCATGCCGCCGGTATTGGGGCCGTGATCGCCGTCGAGCAGCCGCTTGTGGTCCTGGCTGGTCGCCATGGCTGCGACGTTTTTCCCGTCGCACATAACGATGAAACTGGCTTCTTCGCCATGCAGAAATTCTTCAATCACCACGCGCGCCCCGCCTTCGTTGTGTGTCACGCCGAGCGGATTGAAATCAGGATTCGGTGCCAGCATGAACTCGATCGCCTCGTGCGCCTCATGCAAAGTCATGGCCACGACCACGCCCTTGCCCGCAGCCAGGCCGTCGGCCTTCACCACGATGGGCGCGCCCTTTTCATCGACGTAGGCGTGCGCGGCTACCGCATCGGTGAAGGTTTCATACTCGGCTGTTGGAATGCCATGGTGCTGCATGAACGCCTTGGAAAAAGCCTTGGAGCTTTCCAGTTGCGCCGCCGCCTTCGTCGGGCCAAACACGCGCAGGCCATGGGCGCGGAACTGGTCGACGATACCAGCCGCCAACGGCTGCTCGGGGCCGACCACCGTCAGTGCGATTTTCTCGCTGACTGCCCATTCGCGCAGCTGGCGAACGTCGGTGATGGGGATGTTCTCCAGACGGGCGTCGAGTGCCGTTCCGCCATTGCCCGGTGCCACGTAGACCGCCTGCACCTTGGGAGACTGCGCCAGCTTCCAGGCCAGCGCATGTTCACGGCCACCGCCGCCAACCACTAAAACTTTCATGCAGCAATGCTCATTTCTAAAAATCAGACCAGATCACATCCGGTCAGGTTGTTCGGTTCAGTCTACTCAGACAGTGCGGCGTTATGGAACACGTTTTGCGTGTCGTCCAGGTCCTCCAGCACATCGAGCAGTTTCTGCATTTTTTGGGCGTCATCGCCCGACAGTTCAATCGGGTTGTCGGCGCGCATCGTCACTTCGGCCAGTTCGGGCTTCAACCCAGCCGCTTCCAGTGCGTTTTTGACGGTTTCAAATTCTGTGTAGGGCGTCAGCACCTCGACGGCGCCATCGTCATGAGTGATCACGTCGTCGGCGCCGGCGTCGAGCGCCACTTCCATCACCTTGTCTTCGCTGGTGCCAGGCGCAAAAATCAGCTGCCCGCAATGCTTGAATTGAAACGCCACCGAACCCGCCGTTCCCATGTGCCCGCCGTGCTTGGAGAACGCGTGGCGCACTTCGGCCACCGTCCGCACATGGTTGTCGGTCAGGCAGTCAACAATGATCGCCGCGCCGCCGACGCCGTAGCCTTCATAGCGCACTTCTTCGTAATGAACGCCTTCCAGGCTACCGGTCGCCTTGGCGATGCCGTATTTCACGTTTTCTGCGGGCATATTGGCCGCCTTGGCCTTGTCAACAGCCAGGCGCAGGCGCGGATTCGTCCCCAGATCACCCCCGCCCATGCGGGCCGCCACCATGATTTCGCGCATCACGCGGGTCCAGACCCGCTGGCGCTTTTCGTCCTGGCGACCCTTGCGGTGCTGAATATTCGCCCATTTACTGTGACCAGCCACTGAAATCCCCGGTAATTGATTTAATCTCAGGCTCATTTTACTTTTTCAGTCGAGGACCCCCATGGCCGAGCCCCTATTGATCGCAAAAAACGCCTCCACCCAGTGCGAACTGCTGCCGGGTCTGGCCAATCGTCACGGTTTGATCACCGGCGCCACCGGCACCGGCAAAACCGTCACGCTTCAGACGCTGGCTGAAAACTTCTCGAAAA
>JANNKV010000178.1:0-3526 GCA_031396485.1 Polaromonas sp.
CCTTTGTGACGGCACCACGACAGAACTCCTCAAGTCTTGCGCAGACCACCTCCATGGAAAAGCGCCGCACGACGAACTGGCGCGAGAACTGCCCGAGTGCCGAGCGCTGGGCGGGATCTTCGCTGAGGCCGATGCTGCGGATTTTTCCCTGACGCACCAGCTCGGCCAACGCGCCCACGCTGTCTTCAATCGGCACTTTCTTGTCCCAGCGGTGCAGGTAATACAGGTCGATGACATCTGTTTTCAGGCGGCGCAGGCTGTCTTCGCAGGTGGCCTGGATGGTCGCGGGGCGGCCGTCGATGACGCGGACCAACTTGCCGTCACCCGCCACATCGACGCCCTGCATGCCGCATTTGCTGGCCAGCGTGAACCGGCTGCGGTGCGGGCTCATGACGCGGCCGACCAGGGTTTCATTGGCGGCGAACCCGTAGAGCGCGGCGGTGTCGAACAGCGTGACGCCGCTGTCGAGTGCGGTGAGCAGCAGTTTCTCAGCAGCCTCAGCCGCAGGCGGCGCGCCGTAGGCGTGGCTGAGGTTCATGCAGCCGAGGCCGATGGCGGAAACTTGAAAGGGGCCGAGTGGGCGGGTTTGCATGGTTTTCTTTCCCGTGTGGCGCGGCCCTACGACCGGGTCGGCGCGTGTGTCGGGGTGGATGAACGAATGGGTCGCGTCTATTTTGCCGCGAGCGGATCACCCTGCCCTCGTCTGCCTGTTAAGCGCACTACTGCGGGATGACCGTTCGGACCGAGCATCGAAACCGCAGAACCCTTCGATACGCTTGCATACCCTGCCCTGAGGTATCGAAGGGTCAGGGCGAACGGTTTCGACCGGGATTAGCTGGCGCGCCGCATTGGCACAGCAAAGCCGTGCACCACCGCAGGCCGCGCCATCAGGGCCGCATACCAGCGCTGCACCTGCGGGAAGTCGGCCAGATCAATCTGATGCCGCGCATGCCGCCAGGCCCAGCCGAGGATGGCGAAGTCGGCGATCGACAGCGCGCCGGCGAAGTATTCATGATCGGCCAGTCGCCGGTCCATCACACCGTACAGCCGCCGCGTCTCGGCCATATAGCGTTGCAGGCCATAGCGGCGCTCGGTTTGATCTTCCAGCGCGATGAAGTGATGCACCTGCCCCGGGATCGGCCCGAAGCCGCCCATCTGGAACATCAACCATTCGAATACGGCGACGCGTGCGCCGGTTTCTTTCGGCAGGAACTGGCCGGTCTTTTCGGCGAGGTAAAGCAGAATCGCGCCAGACTCGAAAACGCTGATCGACACACCACCTGGCCCATCCGGATCAATGATCGCGGGGATCTTGTTGTTGGGGCTGATCTTCAGAAAAGCCGGATCGTTCTGCTCGCCCTTCGTGATGTCGACGACGTGCACGTCATACGCCAGCCCCATTTCTTCCAGCGCAACGCTGATCTTGCGGCCGTTGGGGGTGTCGAAGGCGTAGAGCTGGATGGTCATTCAATTCCCGGGCTTGAAAAGGCTACAGGACACAACAGATAGCTACAACGGACCGCTATTAATTTCATAGCTGCTCACGCATTAAAATCATGGGTCAGCGGCATGTTTTATCAAATATAATGCGTCAATCGCTTACGCAGGGCCTCAATCGAGCTTGATCCCAGTTTGCTCCACCACTTCGGCCCAGCGCTTGCGTTCCTGATTAAAAAACTTGTCCTGCTCGGCGGGCGCCATCGTCACCACTTCGGCGCCCTGCACCGTCAGCCGCGCGCGAATGTCGGGGCTGCGAATGACTTTGATCAGCTCGGCATTGAGCCGCGCGACGATGGCAGCCGGCGTGCCGTTGGCGACCAAAATACCCTGCCAGCTGCCCGACTCGAAGTTCGCAATGCCCTGCTCCTGCAGTGTCGGCACCTCGCCGATGACCGGCATGCGTGTGCGTTTGGACACGCCGATGATTTTCAGCTTGCCGCTTTGCACAAAGGGCAGCGTCGCCAGCATGCCATTCATCAGCACCTGCGTCTGCCCGGCGATGGTGTCTATCACGGCCTGCGCGCCACCTTTGTACGGGATGTACTGCCATTTGGCCCCGCTGGCCCGCTCGACGGCCACGCCGGCCAGATGCGGCGCGCTGCCCATCGCCGTCACGGCGAAGTTGAGCTGCGTCTTTTGCGACAGCGCCACCAGCTCTTTCAGGTTGTTGGCTGGTACCGACGGATGCACCGCCAGCAGATGCGGTGAGTAAGCCAGCATGGTCACGCCGCGCAGGTCTTTTGACGGATCAAACGGCAGCTTGGTATAGACCGACGGACTGATCGCCAGCGCACCGACGTCGCACAGCAGCAGCGTGTGGCCGTCGGGTGCGGACTTGGCCACCGCGTCAGCGCCCAGGTTGCCATTGGCGCCCGCCCGGTTTTCGACGATGACCGACTGCTTCAGCGCCTCGGAAAGCTGCTGGCTGATAGCGCGGGCAATGATGTCGGACGTGCCGCCAGGTGCGTAGGGAACGATGATGCGCAGCGGCTTGGTTGGCCACGCCTGGGCCCTGACGCCTGAGGCCGCAGCGCCGAGCGAAATAGATGAAACCAGCATTTTTCGGCGATTGACGGGCATGGCGAGTTCTTTCTACGAGGTACAGAAAAAGGAGCAGCAGAAAACAGGAAGTGAGGAACCGGGAAGTGGCGTGTCAGGCCTTGGCCACTTCGTGATCCGCCATCAGTTCCAGCGCGCGCACCAGCGCCGAATGGTCGAGGTCCTGCATGCCGTTGGCGCTGCAGACTTGCATCAACTGCGCCGCGCTGGCCGTTTGCGGCAGTGCCACGCCCAGGGTGCGCGCACCGGCTAGCGCAAGACCCAAATCCTTTTGATGCAAACCGATGCGAAAGCCGGGGTTGAAGGTGCGCTTGATCATGCGTTCGCCATGCACTTCGAGGATGCGCGAAGACGCAAAACCGCCCATCAGCGCCTGTCGCACCTTGGCCGGATCGGCGCCCGCCTTGGAAGCGAACAGCAACGCCTCGCCGACCGCCGCGATGTTGAGCGCCACGATGATCTGATTGGCGACTTTGGTGATCTGCCCCGCGCCCACATCGCCGATCAGCGTGACGTTCTTGCCCATCTTGTCGAGCAGGGGCTTGACGCGCTCGAAGGCAGCTTGCTCGCCGCCGCACATGATGGTCAGGCTGGCGGCCTTGGCGCCGACTTCGCCGCCCGACACCGGCGCGTCGACATAGCCGCAGCCCAGTTCGGCGATCTTCTTGGCGAACCCCTTGGTGGCGATCGGGTCGATCGAGCTGCAGTCGACCACCATCTTGCCCTTGGACAAGCCGACGGCCACGCCCCCCTCGCCTAACAGAACTTTCTCCACGTCGGGCGTGTCGGGCACCATGAGGAAAACTATATCGGCTTGCTGCGCTACCTCGGTTGCCGATGCGCAGACGGTGGCTTTGGACGCGAGCGGCTCGGGTGCTTTGCCACGAGTGTGTACAAAGAGCTTGTGGCCCGCGTCGAGTAGCTGCCCGGCCATGGGCGCGCCCATGATGCCCAGGCCGATGAAGCC
>JANNKV010000176.1:0-3888 GCA_031396485.1 Polaromonas sp.
CGGTCGGAATGTAGCGAATCACCGCGGCATAGGTGCTGCGCTGACGAAAGCCGCTGATACGGAAATTGCCCATGCCCGCCACCGGCAGCGCCAGGTTCAGCTCGCCGATTTCTTCCAGCTCTTCGATGCGCTCGGGCGGCAACACTTCAGCCAGCAGATTCATCGGCGCGTTGGGCGGCAGAATCTGCGCATTGATCGGAATCGCCTCGCCGTTGATCTTGATCATGGCCGGCGAGTGCGCCGACAAATACACATCCGACGCCTTCTTGTCCACCATCAACTGGAGGATCCGATGCATGGTGCCGCCCGTCGTGCGTACTTCGGTCATAGTCGTGTTTCCCGGTCTGTTGTATCGGTCTAGCGGCTGGGCAAAAAAAGATCAGTCTCTTAGCAGGTCGTTCAGGCTGGTCGTGGCACGGGTTTTCGCATCCACTTTCTTCACGATGACCGCGCAGTACAGCGAGTATTTGCCGCCGGCCTTGGGCATGTTGCCCGACACGACGACGGAGCCCGCCGGAATGCGACCGTAGCTCACGGTGTCCAGTTCGCGGTCATAAATCGGCGTGCTCTGGCCGATGTAGACGCCCATCGACAGCACCGAGTTTTCTTCGACGATCACGCCTTCGACCACTTCCGAGCGGGCGCCGATAAAGCAGTTGTCTTCAATGATGGTCGGGTTGGCCTGCATTGGCTCCAGCACGCCGCCAATGCCGACGCCACCGGACAGGTGCACGTTCTTGCCGATCTGCGCGCACGAACCGACGGCGGCCCAGGTGTCCACCATCGTGCCTTCATCGACATAGGCGCCGATGTTGACGTAGCTGGGCATCAAGATCGCGCCCTTGGCGATATAGCTGCCCCGGCGCGCGACGGCAGGCGGCACCACGCGAATGCCCGTCTCACGCATTTCCGCTTCGCTCAAGTGGCTGAATTTGGTTTTGACCTTGTCAAAAAACCCCAACTCGCCGGCGCGCATCAGTTCGTTGTCTTTCAGCTTGAAGCTGAGCAGCACCGCTTTTTTAATCCACTGGTGCACCGTCCACTGGCCCACCGCGTGCCGGGTCGCCACGCGAATGCTGCCGTTGTTGAGTTGGGTAATGGTGCTGTCAACGGCTTCCAGAATGTCTTTGGGGGCAGATTTGGCGGCCAAATTACCGCGGTCTTCCCAGGCGGCGTTGATCAGGGCTTCAAGTTGCGTGTTGTCTTGTGTCATTTGAATGGTTTTGGAGATGAAAGATCAGGAAAAACTCAGGAAGTGCGGGACTGAACGAAGGCCACGATGCGCCGGGCTGCTTCCACGCATTCGGCGGTGTCTGCCACCAGTGCCATGCGGATTCGGCCCTGGCCCGGGTTAGTGCCCTGCGCGTCCCGTGCCAGGTAGCTGCCGGGCAAAACCACCACATTGTAAAAGGCCAGCAAGTCACGCGAGAACGTTTCGTCCGAGCCGCCGAACGATTCCGGAACTTTTGCCCACAAATAGAAGCCCGCGTCGGGCAAAGCCACGTCCATGACGGCCGCCAGCAACGGTGTGACCTGAGCAAACTTTTCGCGGTACAGCGCGCGGTTTTCAATCACATGCGCCTCGTCGTTCCAGGCCGCCAGGCTGGCCGCCTGCACCACCGGGCTCACCGCGCTTCCGTGGTAGGTGCGGTAGAGCAAAAACTGCTTCATGATGGCTGCGTCACCCGCCACAAAACCGCTGCGCAGGCCGGGCACATTGCTGCGCTTGGAAAGACTGGTCAGCGCGATGAGGTTTTTGAAGTCTTTGCGCCCCAAAAGCGCCGCCGCCTGCAGGCCGCCCAGCGGCGCTTCGTCGCGGAAATAGATTTCGCTGTAGCACTCGTCGGAGGCAATGACGAAGCCGTGTCGGTCGCTCAGATCGAACAACATCTTCCATTCATCAAGCGTCATCACCGCCCCGGCCGGGTTACCCGGCGTGCAGACGAAGAGTAGCTGTGTTTTGGCCCAGACCTCATCGGGCACGCCCGAGTAATCGACGGCGAAATTGCGCTGCGGGTCGCTGGGCACAAACCACACATCGGCGCCCGCCAGCAGCGCCGCGCCTTCGTAGATTTGGTAGAACGGGTTGGGACAAATCACATTGGCTCCGGGCTTGCCGGGGTCGATCACCGTTTGCGCCAAGGCAAACAGCGCCTCGCGCGAGCCATTGACCGGCAATATCTGCGTCGCCGCATCCACCTGCACGCTGTAGCGGCGCTGTAGCCAGTCGCTAATCGCCTGGCGTAGTTTCGGCTCGCCCAGCGTGCCCGGGTAGCTGGCCAGCCCGGCGAGGCTGGCGGTCAGCGCGTCCTTGATGAGTTGGGGCGTGGCATGGCGCGGCTCGCCGATGCCCAGGCTGATGGGTTTGTAGGCGGCGTCGGGTATGACGTCGGCGTGAAGTTGGCGCAGCCGTTCGAAGGGGTAAGGCTGCAGGCGTGAAAGCAGGGGATTCATGCCGCTGATTATCCAGTGTGGGCGTCCAGGGAAGCCCGGATGCTGGCTGACGCAGACCGACGCAGGTGTGACTATCGCTATAAAAATAATAGCTGCTCACGCAGGTATTACCTGGGCTAGAGGCCTATTTCATTGATAAAACAGGATTGAGATGCGTTTTCAGCCTCCTGTGGCAGCCTGCCGACACCGTCCAGACGCAAAATGTTGCACTGCCGAGGTTGCGCGGTCGCTGGCCGCTCCCTGAAACCGTAAGCCCCTCGGGTAACATTACGGGTCGCGCACCCCTGCCCGCGTAGCGCGCAAGCAGGCAAAGCGTCATAAGAATCAACGAGTTAGCTCAAGCGCTGCAATCCGAAAGTATCGAAACATGAAAGCTCGCCTTCGCACCCATGGCAGCGTTGCAACCCTTGCGAAGGCGCACAGCCTTCGCTGCGGCTCGCGCCTTGCCCTGGGCACGAATGCTTCGCTTTCTTTATGTTTCGCTGCTTCCGGATTGCAGCGCTAGGCTATAAAAAACAGGGACATCCGTGCGTCTCAATTCGATCAAGTTATCCGGCTTCAAGTCTTTTGCAGAGCCCACCAATTTCCTGCTGCCCGGTCAGCTGATTGGCGTCGTCGGCCCGAACGGTTGCGGCAAGTCCAACATCATGGACGCGGTGCGCTGGGTGCTGGGCGAAAGCAAGGCGTCGGAGCTGCGCGGCGAGTCGATGCAGGACGTGATTTTCAGCGGCACCACGACGCGCAAGGCGGCCAGCCGCTCCAGCGTCGAGCTGGTGTTTGACAACGCCGACCACCGCGCTGGAGGCCAGTGGGGCCAGTTTGCCGAAATCGCCGTCAAACGCGTGCTGACGCGTGACGGCACCTCGAGCTATTACCTGAATAACCAGCCAGTGCGCCGCCGCGACGTGCAGGACGTGTTTCTTGGCACCGGCCTGGGCCCGCGCGCCTACGCGATCATTGGCCAGGGCACGATCAGCCGCATCATCGAATCAAAACCCGAAGAACTGCGGCTGTTTCTTGAAGAAGCCGCCGGCGTATCGAAGTACAAGGAACGCCGCCGCGAAACCGCCAACCGGCTGACCGACACGCGCGAAAACCTGACGCGCGTCGAAGATATTTTGCGCGAACTCAACTCGAATCTGGAGCGGCTGGAAAAGCAGGCCGAAGTCGCGCTGCGCTACAACACGCTGCAGGCTGACGGCACGCTGAAGCAGCATCAGCTGTGGTTTTTAAAGCGCGCCGAGAGCGAAGCCGACCAGACAAGAGTCAACGCGGACGCCGAGAAATCGGTAAACGACCTGGAAAGCCGCGTGGCCGACCTGCGTCATATCGAAGCCGACCTGGAGACCATCCGCCAGGCGCACTATGCGGCGGGCGATCAGGTCAACCAGGCGCAGGGCAGGCTTTACGAAGCCAGCGCCGAAGTGGGGCGGC
>JANNKV010000194.1:0-1954 GCA_031396485.1 Polaromonas sp.
CTACCGGCTGCCCGCTCGGGCTGTTTAACCAGTGCCATAACGCGGCCAAATGGACGCGCCGGACCGAAACGCCCAAAACAAGACCGATCGGTCCATTTTTCCGTGTTGTTAATAAACACAGCAATGCAAAAAAAATCTGGCTTTATTTAAGCGTTTATGTCGATTTGATAAGCACGCACACTAAAAGGCTTGCACAGAACAGAACCGGTGAATAATTGCGATCAACACATTTAGTCACATTTGGACAGCGAGGCTTACCCGTGAAGGGCCTCAATAACTTGCGGCGCCCTTTGGGGGAGACATCATGAAAAAAACAGTCCTGTTTGTCGGTTTCGGTGAAATTCAGCTCGAGCTGGCGCGCCGCTTTCTTTCTTATCGCGGCATGAGCGACCTGATTGACGTACGTGCCGAGCAGGGTGCGACGGGCGCGGTTGATGGCTACGTGGTCAACACCGACGATTTGCCGGCCGTGAGCCGGCTGGCACTGCACGTGCGCAGCAACCCGCGGCCTGTCCTGAGCGTGGGCGCTGTGGCGGCCCCCGGATCAACGGTGTTCGTTCCGGGGCCGTTCAAACCCGCCACTGCAGACCGGCTCAAAGAGATGATGACCGGACGAAGCCCGGCACTGGCGGCCAGACCCGGCGCCCCCTCCTCTGCAGCCTCGCTCGCAGGCAGGGCCAGTGGCAGACCCGCAGCGCCCGCGCAGCCCGCATCTGCCGCCAACAAGGTCCTTTCATTTCCGCGCGCCGCCGTACACGACTCGAACGCGATGGTGCTGGTGGTGGACGACAGCGACATCGTGCGCCGTACCATGCTGCGCAAAATCAACGACTACGGCCACACGACCGACCTGGCGGCCAACGGCGAAGAAGCCATGGCCATGCTGCTGAACAACAAATACCGCGTGATTTTTCTGGACGTGATGATGCCCGGCCTGGACGGCCTGGAGATCTGTAAACGCATCAAGCGATCGGCCGAATACAAAGGCACGGCGGTCTACATGCTGACGTCGAAAGACGGCATGTTCGACCGCGTGCGGGCCACCATGGCCGGCTGCGACGGCTACCTGGTCAAACCCCTGGAAAGCAAAAAGCTGCGCGATGTGCTGGAAAAATTCTTCGATCGCCCGAGCATGATCCAGGAAAGCAGCATGCAGGCCAACGAGCCCTTCACTACAGCGGAACTAGCGGCCATCGAAGGCACGCCGCCACCGGAAGAAGCGGCAAAATTTATTGAGCCATTGCCTTTCACGGAGCCGCTGGCGCCTGAGTTCACCCACAGCTTCGCGCCGACGTTTGCACCCACCGTGCCGGCAGGTCTTTTCGAGAAAAAAGTCAGCGGCCAATAGCCGGATCGCCCCGGCCAGCAAAGCCGATCTGCCAGACGCTCACGCAGACGGTTTAGCTGCCGCCTGCGACATCGCCTTGGCCACCCCGCGCAGGATGTGAATCTCTTCCGTGCTGAGCTGCGCGCGGTTAAACAGCTGGTTCAACCGAGGCATCAGTTTTTTCGGCGACGCCGGGTCCAGAAAGCCGATGTCGGCAAGCGCGCCTTCCAGGTGCTTGAGCATGCCGGCCACTTCCGCCGCGTCGGCCAGTTTGCGTTCGCCGACCGGCGATTCGACCGCAAAACCACCCAGCGCCTCGCGCCAGTCATAGGCAATCAATTGCACCGCCGCAGCCAGATTCAGCGAGCCGAATTGCGGATCGGCCGGAATGCTCAGCGCCACATGGCAGCGGTACACGTCGTCGTTCTGCATGCCGAAGCGCTCGGAGCCGAATAAAAACGCCACGCCGGCTGGTTTTGAAGCCGAATCGGCCTCCAGCCCATGTGAATCATGCGCAGGCAGCTCTGATTTTGATAGCGCCTGTTGCGTCGAAAGTCCAGCGAGAAGTTCAGCAAAATGCGCCCGCGGCGCCCGCGTCGGTGGTCCAAAGTCACGCGGCGTCATCGC
>JANNKV010000230.1:0-2658 GCA_031396485.1 Polaromonas sp.
GACCAGGGCAGCCTGCTGCCCCTGTGCGAAACGTGCTGTCAGCGCTTGCCAATAACCTTCAGGCAACTGCTGGGGCAACAACGGAATAGCCGTTTCAGGCGCGACCACCAGCGCGCCGCTGGCGGATTTCAACTGCTCGCCATACCAGCCCAGCGCGGCAACCACGCCAGTGCCACTCTCAAATTTTTCGTTCTGCGGAATGTTGCCTTGCAGCAGCGTGACCGACAAGATACCCGGGGCCGCTTGCGCCGGCCCGATTTGCAGGCCGCCCAGCACCGGGAGCCAGGCCACGGCCACACTCACCAGCACGATGCACAGCGCGGCCGTCCAGCGGGTGCGGTGCGCGCGCAAAGACATCACCAGCCAGGCGGCAGCGAACGCGGCCAGAAAGCTCAGGCCATGCACGCCGACCCAGGCCGCCAGCGGGGCAGCCCAGCCGTCGACGTGGGCGTAGCCGCCCTCGCCCCACGGGAAGCCGGTGAAAAACTGCACCCGGGCCAACTCGGCCATCAGCCAGAGCGCTGCAAAAACAATAGCACGCTGTGGACGTTTCGCGGGGGCCAGAAGCACAAACAGCCCGCAAGCCACCGCGTAGTAAAGCCCCAGAAAGGCCGCCAGCAAAATAATCGCCAGCGCGGTCAGCGGCGCGGCCAGGCCGCCATAGGTGTGCATCGAAATAAACAGCCACCAGAAGGTGCCGCACAGCATAGCCGTGGCGAACAGGCCACCCAGCCACGCAGCGTGCTTCCACGCGCGAAAGGCCACCTGCGCATCGAGTTGGCCCGCCAGCAGGACCATGGCCACCACTTGCATCCACCAGATTGGCTGGCCCTGCGCGAAGCCGAAAGCAAACGGCCAGGCCATGCTGGCCGCGTGTGCGCCACCAGCTATTAAAACAATAGCGATCTGCAAGAATGAAAAGCGGTTGCGTGGCGCTGGGCGGCCGATGTGGTGCAGCAGCGCGGGAAGCGTGGGCAGCATGGACACCATGCTGTGAATTGAATCGTCGGCCGCCCGGGTTGCTTTTTTCATGCTATTTCGCGTTGGCGAGCTCGTCGGGCTGGCCAGACTCGCCGGGCGCCACCTTGAACCAGCGCACCGCTCCGCCTTTGGTATGCAGCACCGTGAAGTGCAGACCCGACAGCGCATAGACCTCGCCGCGCTTGGGTACGCGCCCCATTTCGTGCGCCACCAGGCCGCCTATGGTGTCGAAGTTCTCATGGATGAGGGTCACGCCGAAGGCTTCGCTGACGCGCTCGATCGAGGTGTCGCCGCTGACGCGGTAGGTGTGATCGGACAGGCCGAAGATGTCGCCCTCGTCTTCTGCAATGTCAAATTCGTCTTCAATCTCGCCAACGATCTGCTCCAGCACGTCTTCAATCGTGATCAGCCCTGCCGTGCGGCCGAACTCGTCGATCACGATGGCCAGGTGATTGCGGTTGCCGCGGAACTCGCGAAGCAAATCATTGAGGCCCTTGGTCTCGGGCACGAAGACGGCCGGCCTGAGCAGCGCCTTGATGTTGAGTTCTGGGGCGCGCTGCAACTTGAGCAGGTCCTTGGCCATCAGGATGCCGAGGATGTTTTCTTTTTCACCTTCGTACACCGGAAAGCGCGAGTGAGCGGTGTCGATCACCAGGTGCAGCAGCTCGTCGAACGGCGCATCAATGTTGACCAGATCCATGCGCGGTGCCGCCACCATCACATCGCCGGCCGTCATGTCGGCCATGCGGATCACGCCTTCCAGCATCTCGCGGCTTTGCGCGCCGATGACTTCGTTGTCCTGCGCCTCTACCAGCGTTTCAATCAGCTCGGCTTTGGAGTCCGGGCCCGGATGAAGCATCTCAGCCAGCTTCTGCAAAAAGCCGCGCTTGTCTTCAGGTTTGGGGGATCGACTGGGAGGGTTGTCGGACACACAGGTGTTCGGTAGTTGCGTTGGAGCCTAGTGTAGTGGCGCGTGAGCGGCTTGCGCAATTGGCCGACGGCGTAGGAAACCCCCACGCGCCAAGGAGCCCTTCGATACCTCAGGGCGAACGAGGAAAGCGACGCGAAGCGAGCGAAGGCGTGCAACGGATAATGCAAGCAGGGGCCGCGGGACTGGCTTCGCCAGACCGCAGGCGCAGCGGCCCCCTCGGGGGGCAGAGAGTTACACGAAGTGAACGACCGTGGGGGCTACATCTTCATCCGGTCCCGCCCATCGCGCACACCGCGCCGCACTTCCTGCAGCATGGCCAGCAGATCCCAGAACTGCTTGGCCTGCACTTTCAGACGGTAATCGGTCTGGGCGATGCGCTCGTCGACCATCTCGGTCACGCGCGAGTCCAGGTCTGCCGCAGGCAGCAGCAAATACGCCTCGCTCTCGGAGCCTTCACGCTCGATGGTGGCGCCGGCCTTGCGGGCGATGTTGAGCATGGCGGTGTTCTCGCTCAGCGCATGGATGAACATCATGTCGACACCCTCATTGCGGGCATGGATCACCGCGCGATCGAACAGACGTGAGCCATAGCCCCGGCCGCGCGCCTGCTTGAGCACCGACACGCCAAACTCGGCGCAGCTTTTCAGGTCCGGGTTGGTGGAAAAAGCCAGGTGCGCCATGGCGATCAGTTCAAGCTTGCGGTTGTAAATGCCGAAGATGTCGTCGCGCTCGAAATTGAGGCCGTT
>JANNKV010000191.1:0-3988 GCA_031396485.1 Polaromonas sp.
GGCGTCCGTCATAACTTCCACTATTTCTGGCATGAAAACCCCGCGCAAGCGCCGTTAAAATCGTGAATAACCAATCAGCATACGACATTCGGGCAAAACTCGCGATTGCAAGTCGTCGCCCCCGACAGCGCTGCCCGTCACGCTGGCATGTCATGGTTACCGAATGTCACTGCGCGCCGCTTTTTTTCACTTTTTAGGAAGCTCCATGTCTTTGTTTACCGCTGTCGAACTGGCCCCGCGCGACCCGATTCTCGGGCTGATCGAACAGTTCAACGCCGACCCCAACCCCGCCAAAGTGAACCTCGGCGTGGGCGTGTACTACGACGACAACGGCAAGCTGCCTTTGCTGAAATGCGTGCAGGCCGCGGAAGAGCAGATGATGGCGTCGCCCAAACCGCGTGGCTATTTGCCGATTGACGGCATTGCGGCCTACGACGCGGCCGTCAAGGCGTTGGTGTTTGGCGCCGACAGCGAGCCAGTGAAATCGGGCCGTATCGCCACCGCCCAGGGCATAGGCGGCACCGGCGGCCTGAAAATTGGCGCCGACTTCCTGAAAAAATTGAGTCCCAACGCCAAGGTGATGATTTCCGACCCGAGCTGGGAAAACCACCGCGGCCTGTTCACGCAAGCCGGTTTCGAGGTTGAAAGCTATCCGTATTACGACGCAGCCAAGCGCGGCGTGAACTTTGAAGGCATGCTGGCAGCGCTGAATGCGGCACCTGAAGGCACCATTTTTGTGCTGCACGCCTGCTGCCACAACCCGACCGGCTACGACATCACCGCCGACCAGTGGGACCAGGTGATTGCCGCGATCAAGGCCAGGCAACTCACGCCCTTCCTCGACATGGCCTACCAGGGTTTCGGCCACGGCATCAAGGAAGACGGCGCCGTCATCGGCAAGTTTGTGGCCGCCGGCCTGAATTTTCTCGTCTCGACATCGTTCTCGAAAAGCTTCAGCCTGTATGGCGAGCGCGTCGGCGCGCTGTCGGTGCTGTGCCAAAGCAAGGACGAGGCCGACCGCGTGTTGTCCCAGCTCAAACTGGTGATTCGCACCAACTACAGCAATCCGCAGATTCACGGCGGCACCGTGGTGGCGATGGTACTGAACACGCCCGCCCTGCGCACGCAGTGGGAAGGCGAGCTGGCCGAAATGCGCGTCCGCATCAAGGCCATGCGGCAAAAGCTGGTCGATGGCCTGAAGGCGGCCGGCGTGAAGCAGGACATGAGCTTCATCACCAGCCAGATCGGTATGTTCAGCTATTCCGGCCTGACGAAAGACCAGATGGTGCGCCTGCGCAGCGAGTTCGGCGTTTACGGCACCGACACCGGCCGCATGTGCGTTGCCGCGCTGAACAGCAAGAACATCGACTACGTCTGCGCGTCGATTGCCAAGGTGCTGTAACCAGCCCGTCAGTCGTCACCGCAAACAAAAAAGCACGCCTTGCGCGTGCTTTTTTACGATTTTACAAGCCTTTCGGGCCTCTAGCCCAGGCAGAACCTGCGTGAGAAGCTACCAAATTGATAGCGATAAGGAGCTGCCTACTTCCCTTTGCCCGCCAGAACAAAAGTCACTTTCATGCTGACACGGTACTCGGTGACCTTGCCTTTGTTCACCACCACTTTTTGGTCCTGCACCCAGGCGCCCTGAATGTCGGCAATGGTTTCTGACGCGCGGGCAATGCCCGACGCAATGGCGTCTTCAAAGCTTTTCTTGCTGCTGGAAGTGATCTCAATGACTTTGGCAACGGACATGATGGCTCCTTGAATTTTTTTAAGGACTTCCACGGTAGCTGACAAGGCCAGGCCTGACAAGGCGGCCTACCCCCACACCACCGACCGCATCGAAATCGAACCGCCCTGAAAGCTCGTGTTGAAAAAGCGCATCGGCTCCTTCGCGTCAACCGCCCCGGCGGTGTAGAGCAGCGGCAGGTAATGCTCGTAAGTCGGATGCGCCATGGTCGCCAGCGCGCCCAGCGTCTGGAAGTTCTGAAGCGCGGCCAGATTGCCCTGCTGCAGGTAGCCGCCTATCGTCTGGTCAAACTCCAGCGCCCAGTCATAGGCCTGGCTGGCTGCCGCCCCACGCTGCATCTGCCGCAGGTTGTGCACGATGTTGCCGCTGCCGACGATCAGCACGCCACGCTCGCGCAGGCTTTTGAGCTGCTGCGCCAGCGCGTAATGCTCTTCAGGCGCGCGGCTGTAGTCCATGCTGAGCTGAATGACGGGAATGTCAGCGTCGGGAAACATGGGTTTGAGCACCGACCAGGTGCCGTGGTCCAGACCCCAGTCGCTGATGTCCAGCCCCAGCGGCTCAGAGGCCCGCTGCCTGACCACGTGGCTGATGGCGCGCGCTGCAGCCGCGTCTCCGGGCGCCGGGTATTGCTGGTCAAACAATTCCTGCGGAAAACCCCCAAAATCGTGAATCGTCTTGGGATGGTTCATCCCCGTCAGCCACCAGCCTTGGGTGAGCCAGTGCGCCGAAATACACAAAATTAGCTGCGGGCGGGCCATTTTTGAGCCGAATTCGGCGCCCAAAGCCTGCCAGCTGCGGCGGTATTCGTTGTCGCCGATGGCATTCATGGGGCTGCCATGGCCAAGAAACAACACCGGCAGGCGGTCCGATTTCTGGAGGGAGGCAACGCGGTCAAGCGCTGCGATATCTGCGGTGGAGGACATGGTTGTTTCCTTTGAACGTCATGGGCGGTGCATAAGCACCGATTGAGCGCCGATCAAGCTCAGATCAAGCGCCGAATACCTGTAAGGCTAAACCATGAATTGGTGGTTATCCTCAAGCACACAAGGCGCTCAACTGTTATATTGTTGCAGTGCAGCATACAACCGCCGTTTTCGGCGTTGAGCTTCCCGAATTGTCCATCCTGCACCACACAAAGGTTTGTCCCATGCTTTATCAAGTCTATGAAACCCAGCGCATGTTGATGGAGCCCTTCGTTGACTTCGCACAGGCCGCCGCCAAACTTTACGGCAACCCGCATTCACCCGCCGGGCAAAACCCGTTTGCCCAGCGCATGGCAGCCGGCTACAGCCTGATTTATCGCCTGGGCAAGGACTACGAAAAGCCGGCTTTCGACATTCGCGCGGTCGACGTCGAAGGCACCAGCATTGCCATTCATGAGCGCATCGAACTTGACAAGCCTTTCTGTGAACTGCGCCGCTTCAAGCGCTTCACCGACGACCCGGCCACTCTGACCTCCCTGAAGGGCCAGCCCGCAGTTTTGATCGTGGCGCCCCTGTCGGGCCACTACGCCACCTTGCTGCGCGACACCGTCAAAACCATGCTGAAAGACCACAAGGTCTACATCACCGACTGGAAAAACGCACGCACGGTGCCGCTGTCCGATGGCAGTTTCAGCCTGGACGACTACGTGAACTACGTTCAGGAATTCATCCGGCATCTGCAGGGCATTTACGGCAATTGCCACGTCATCAGCGTGTGCCAGCCGACTGTGCCGGTGCTCGCGGCTATTTCGCTGATGGCCTCGCGCGGAGAAACGACGCCACTGACGATGACCATGATGGGCGGCCCGATTGATGCGCGCAAGTCGCCCACGGCGGTCAACAACCTGGCCATGAACAAGAGCTACGAGTGGTTTGAAAACAATGTGATCTACCGCGTACCGAGCAACTTTCCCGGCGCCGGCCGCCGCGTGTACCCGGGCTTCCTGCAGCACACCGGCTTCGTCGCGATGAACCCCGACCGCCACGCCACCAGCCACTATGATTACTTCAAGGACCTGATCAAGGGTGACGACGCCAGTGCCGAGGCCCATACCAAGTTCTACGACGAATACAACGCTGTCCTGGACATGGACGCAGAGTATTACCTCGACACCATCAAGACCGTGTTTCAGGAATTCAAGCTGGTCAACGGCACTTGGGAAGTCAAAGGCGTTGACGGGAAAATTGAGAAAGTGCAACCGGAAGACATCACAACCACCGCCCACTTCACCATCGAAGGCGAGCTCGACGATAT
>JANNKV010000298.1:0-13196 GCA_031396485.1 Polaromonas sp.
ACGGCATGCTCAGTGGCATCAACATCGAAGCCACCGTGAAGCTGGCGCAGGCGCTGAACATTCCTGTCATCGCCTCGGGCGGGCTGTCGAACATGGCCGACATCGATGCGCTCTGCGCCGTCGAGGAAGAAGGCGTCGAAGGCGTGATCTGCGGCCGATCGATTTACAGCGGCGACCTGGACTTCGAGGCCGCGCAGGCCAGGGCCGACGAGCTGTCTGCATGAGCGATGACCCCGCTGCGGCCAATTGCCTGTTCCAGGACCAGCCCTGCGTTGAGATCTCGCTGCCTGGCGGCGACCGGGCGCTTGTTGCGCTTCTGGGCGCACAAGTGCTGTCGTGGGTGACGGCCGACGGCATCGAACGTATTTACCTCAGCCCGCGCGCCCGCTTCGACGGCTCACGCGCGATTCGCGGCGGCGTGCCACTGTGCTTCCCGCAATTCAACCAGCGCGTGCTGGGCGGGGTGCTCTTGCCCAAGCATGGCTTTGCCCGCACGGAGGCATGGCGCGTGCACGCTGTGCAAGAGCAGTCGAGATGGGCGGAAGTCACGCTGGCGCTGACTGCCAGCCCGCAGACCCGGGCGATCTGGCCGCATGCGTTCGCCGCTACCTGCACCATCACGCTGGAGCCCGACAACCTGAAGATTGCGTTCGAGGTGGCCAACACCGACGAGCTGCGTTTCGCATTCGCCTTTGCGCTGCACACCTACCTGCAGGTCGACGACATCGGCCGATGCGAATTGCTCGGCTTGCAGGGGCTGGACTATTGGGATGCGGTGCAGCACCGCACCCAACCCGCCATCAGCACCACGCAGGCCGAACGCGCGCTGCGTTTTGGCAGCGAGACCGACCGCGTCTACACGAAGGCCAAAGTGCCGCTGCTGATGCGTGATGGCCGCGGATCGCTTCGGGTGGAGCAGTCGCCCAGCCTGCCCGAGGTGGTGGTCTGGAACCCCGGCGCTGCCGTCTGTAGCGCGCTGGACGACATGCCCGCCCACGGCTTCAAGCACATGCTCTGCGTCGAAGCGGCACGCATCAACACGCCGCAGGTGCTGATGCCGGGCGAGTCGTGGCGCGGCTGGCAAAGCCTGCGCGTCATGCCGGCGGCATTTCGCCCCTCCGGCTTCTCACCGCTCTGACTGGTCTGAAAATTCCCATGCTGGCCAAACGCATCATTCCCTGCCTCGACGTGACCGGCGGCCGCGTCGTCAAGGGCGTCAACTTCCTTGAGCTGCGCGACGCCGGCGACCCGGTCGAAATCGCCGCCCGCTACAACGACCAGGGCGCCGACGAACTCACGTTTCTGGACATCACCGCCACCAGCGACGGCCGCGACCTGATCCTGCACATCATCGAAGCCGTGGCCAGCCAGGTGTTCATTCCGCTAACGGTCGGCGGCGGTGTGCGCACGGTCGATGACGTACGGCGGCTGCTCAATGCGGGCGCCGACAAAACCAGTTTCAATTCGGCCGCGCTGGCCAATCCGCAAGTGATCGAAGACGCGTCCGGCAAATTCGGCGCGCAATGCATCGTCGTGGCCATCGACGCCAAGCGCCGCAGCGCCGAGGACGCGCTGGCGCGCGGCGCTGGCTGGGATGTGTACAGCCACGGTGGGCGCAAAAACACCGGGCTGGATGCCGTGGCCTGGGCCACCGAGGTGGCGCGGCGCGGCGCTGGTGAAATTTTGCTCACCAGCATGGACCGCGACGGCACCAAAGCCGGCTTCGATCTGGAGCTGACCCGCGCCGTCAGCGACGCCGTCAGCGTGCCCGTTATCGCCTCCGGCGGCGTCGGCAATCTCGATCATCTCGCCGATGGCATTCAAAACGGCCACGCCGACGCCGTGCTGGCCGCCAGTATTTTTCACTACGGTGAATACACGGTGCAGCAGGCCAAGCAGCACATGGCGGCGCGCGGGATTCCGGTGCGGCTGTGAAGCCGGCCAGAGCCGCGTCATTGCTGTCTGCGATCCAACTCAAAGGGCTTTTATGCTGCTAGCCCATGTAAAGTCTGCGTGAGTAGCTACTAAAAACATAGCAACTGACGCGCAGACGAATTCCCCGCAACAGGAACACTTCCGTCGTGGTTTCGGCAAAACCATCTTGTTGATCACATGAATCACGCCGTTGAGCGTTAGCACGCGGTCGCCGTGATGCCGCTGGTGCGGAGCGCGGTCAGCGCATGTCTTGCTGAACCCTGGCTTGCGCTGTCCGCAGCAGCGCATGAATTTCTTCCAGCGTCGTTGCTGGGTGATTGTTGTAATCCATGATGCGATGCGTCTTGACGCGTGATTGGTCGACCGTGTTGAGCACCTCGCGGACCGCCTGCATGGCCGGTTGGCGGTAGTGGACGCCGCCTGAAATCTCGGCGGTGGCCTGCGTCAGCGCGCAGAACATGCTCAGCTTCATCTGATCCGCCGGGCATTCGCGGTTGTCGTTCTTGTTCCACGCGGCATTGTTCGGTAAGAGCGCGATGGCCCGGGAAATGATGGCAACGTCATTTGCTGTAGGCCGCAACTGCCGGCGGGCGTCCATGCGGATCTGCAGGGTGCCGCCGGATTCTTTCAAGTCAGCGATTGGAAACCAGCCGAAAGGAGTTCGTCCCGCGCTGCCGCTGCCAGACCCTGTGGCCACCACTTCGAAACGGGTCGGGTCTTCGGGCTGCACCCCCTGCATCTTGCCCAGCCACCGGCCCGGCACATTCGTGCGCGCCAGTTCTGCCATCACGGTGCGATTGGGGCTGCTGCAACGCCGTCGCGGTTCGACGCCATCGAAGTTGATTGCCAGCGCGTTCACCGAGCAGGTGACTTCGCAACTTCCCTTGTAGCCGGCCCCTTCGTTGTTCATCAAACACCTGATGTAGTCTTCCGCAAGGTTCGCCTGGGCGGTGGGTGGCGGAGCCGACGCGCAGCCGGTAATCAGAGCCCCTGTCAGGACAGCAAGCCCGAGGTATGTCGGCGTTCGCATGACTTGTCTCCTTTGACTGTGTTCAGCGGATGGTGATGCCCATTGGAAGATTTTCGCGGTTTGACCATGCCCATCAATACGCGAAATCACGGACAAGCTGCGCGTGGGCATGCGGGTTGGCCCTTCGCTCTTGCAGAATCGGATATGCCAGTAAAAAAGGAGAATCCTCAATAAAAACGGGCGCAGATCGCCACTAAAAATGTAGTAAGTTGCGCCCGGCCGGGTTGCCCGTGCGCGGCTTGGGCGCGCTGCTCGGCCCGCCGTCAAGGGCTCGGCAAAATCACCTTGTCGATCGCATGAATCACGCCGTTGCTGGTCAGCACATCAGTCAGGACGATGTTGCTGGTGCGTGCGCGCTGGTCGGTGATCACGAAGCTGGCGCTGACGCTGAGGGTCTCGCCCTGTGCCGTGGTGATCGGCGTATTGACCGGCACGTCGACCTTGAGCACCCTTCCTGGGACCACGTGGTACTTCAGCACCTTGTCCAGCAGCGCGGTATTGGCCAGCAGCGCGGCTTTGGTGATGCCAAGCTCGGCCAGCAAAGCGGTGAACGCCGCATTCGTCGGGGCGAAAACGGTGAACGGTCCGGGGCCTGAAAGCGTGCCTTGCAGGTTCGCGGCGACGACGGCTTCGACCAGCACGCTGAAATCTGGCAGACCCTGCGCCGTTTCAACGATGTTTTTATTAGCCGGCAAGATCACCTTGTCGATGATGTGCACCACGCCGTTTTTGGCCTGTATGTCAGTCGTCAGAATGCGCGACGTGCGGTTGCGGCCATCGGTGATAGTCAGCGCGCCACCGGGCGCTTCAATCTTGAAGATGCCGCCTTGAAAGGTGGTGATCGGCTTGCCCAGCCCGATCTGCGCTCTTTCGACTTTTGTTGGCAGCACGTGGTAGGTCAGCACCGTCCTGAGCAGCGCGGTGTCGGCCAGCAACTGCGCCTTGGTCAAACCGAGTTCGGTCATCAGCGCCGCAAAGGCCGCGTTGGTGGGCGCAAACACGGTGAAAGGCCCGGCGCTTTTCAAGGTGTCCACCAGGCTGGCGGCGACCACGGCCTCGGCCAGGGTGCTCAGGTCGGCCGTGGATTGGGCCAGCTCGACAATGTCTTTCGAGCTGGTGCCCGGTGCCGGGTCGTCGCTGCCGCCGCAGCCGGTCACCAGAGCCGTCGCGGCAAGGCCGCCCAAAATCAAAGCGTTTCTGCGATGCATGTGAAGACTCCTTCATAACGTGTTCAGCCAAAGGAAAAGAGCGCGAGAATCAGCAAACCAACCTGGTTTGTTACCGAATAGTATTTACTGATACCGTACGGTAATTAAAAATACTTTTAAGTTCAACAAAGAATACTTTCCTTTACATGCAGCGGATTCCACGTGCCTGGGGTCGCGGTGGCACGACCTGAGTGGTGGGGCGACGCAGCAATCAGCGACAATTCAGCGATGAATTGGCTTGACGAAGTTAGCTGGGACGACAAGGGACTGATTCCCGTGATTGCACAGGAAGCAGGCACCGGCGACGTGCTGATGTTTGCCTGGATGAACCGTGAGGCGCTGGAGAAAACGGCCGAGTTGCGGCAGGCGGTGTACTTCAGTCGCTCGCGGGGGCGGCTGTGGCACAAAGGCGAGGAATCCGGCAACTGGCAGACGGTGCATGAAATTCGCCTTGACTGCGACAACGATGTGATTTTGCTGAAGGTGACGCAGCCAGGCAGCGAAGCCGCTAACGCCGGCGCACCCTCGCACGCGATTGCCTGCCACACCGGCCGTCATAGCTGTTTTTTTCATCTTTTCAAGGACGGCCAGTGGGTCGTGACCGAGCCGGTCTTGAAAGACCCGACCAGCATCTACAAATAGCAAACAGACTTTGACTGAACACATGCGCTCCAACGACTCTCTTCAGCGCCTGGCGCAAATCATCGAAACCCGCAAAGTGGTCAACGGCGGCGACCCGAACACGAGCTATGTGGCGCGGCTGCTGCACAAGGGTCCGGATGCGTTTTTGAAAAAGATCGGCGAAGAGGCGACCGAGACGGTGATGGCCGCCAAAGACATCGACTGCGGCGGCAAGACGCCCGAGTTGAAAGCCAAGCTGGTCGGCGAAGTGGCTGACTTGTGGTTTCACAGCCTGATAGCGCTGGCGCATTACGGCTTGAGCCCTGCTGATGTAATTGCCGAACTGGAGCGCCGAGAAGGCACCAGCGGCATCGAGGAAAAGGCGCTTCGCAAGGCGATTCAGCGCGAAGTTTCCAACGATTGACGACTGAAGATTGACGACTGAAAAAAAGGACAGACTGTGAACGACAACATCGTGACGATCGAGCCAGACGAGGGCCTGAAAACCTGGGGCTGGGTGAGTTATTTGTTGCATCTGGTCGTGGCGGTGGCTGCCGTACTGCCTGGCGCGCAGGTGTCGATTGCCCTGCTTCTGATCGCTCTGGTGATTGATCTGGTCAAGCGCAGCGATGCCGTCAATACCTGGCAAGCCTCGCATTTCAGCTGGCGCATCCGCACCGTGCTGTGGGCCGGCGTCTGGTATTTGCTGACTTCATGGCTCTGGCTGCTGTTTGTCATTCCCGGCTTTATTGCGTGGGGCCTGATCTCGATCTGGTTCCTCTACCGCATCGTCAAGGGTATGGTGCGCATGAACGCCGGGCGCCCGGTGGACGCGGGTTAAGGCGGGCTGATCATGGCCGAGTCCAGTTGCATTTTCTGCAAAATCGCGGCGGGTTCGATTCCGAGCCGCAAGGTTTATGAAGACGACGAGCTGTTTGTGTTTCATGACATCGCGCCGTGGGCACCGGTGCATTTCTTGATGGTGCCGAAAAAGCACATCCCGTCCATGGCGCAGGTTGACGAGGAACACTCGGCGCTGCTTGGCCGCATGATGACGCTGGCGCCCCGGCTGGCGCTGGAGCAGGGCTGCAAACCGTACCCCGAAGGCGGTTTCCGCATGGTGGTTAACACCGGTGCCGAAGGCGGTCAGGAAGTGCATCATCTGCACATGCATGTGATGGGCGGGCCAAGGCCGTGGTTGAGAGGTTGACCCCCACGCTGGTTTTTGGGGTCAGAGTCCAAATTCGCCAAGCCATTGGCTTGCCAGAAGGGTGCAGTGCCTCGCACTGCAGTGAAATTGGCGTCTGACCCCAATAACCAACTGCCCCCCGGGGGGGCCGCTGCGCCTGCGGTCTGGCCAAGCCAGTCCCGCGGCCCCGGCTTGAACAACTTGCCTTACAGATTCGCTCGGTTCGCTGCGGGACCAAAAACCTGCCACTAACCCACACGCAAAAGGGTGTAATCGGCGCATCATGATGCCGGGCCTTTAGAATCAATACAGTTGAGCTACAGGGCTCAAAACCCCAAACACCTGCAAACGCTGCAAATACTGAATTAGGAGCACCCCATGGGTTCATTTTCTATCTGGCACTGGTTGATCGTGCTGTTGATCGTGGTGATGGTTTTCGGCACCAAGAAGCTGAAAAACATCGGTGGCGATCTGGGCGGTGCCGTCAAGGGCTTTAAAGACGGAATGAAAGAAGGCGGCGCTGCTGCTGACGACAAGACGGCCCCGCCTGCGGGACAGGTCACTAACGCGCAAAGCGCCGACAAGCCCGCGGACAAAACCACCATTGACGTCGAAGCGCGTCAAAAGTCCTGAGCCGGTGATTGCTGCCTCCGCCTTTCGGCTGGCTTGCCTTGACCCCCATCGCTTGAGCGTGTGCTGAAGTGATTGATATTGGCGTCTCCAAGATCGCATTGATCGGCGCTGTGGCGCTGATCGTCATCGGCCCGGAAAAGCTGCCGCGGCTGGCGCGCACCATCGGTACGCTGCTGGGCAAGGCGCAGCGCTACGTGGCCGACGTCAAGCAGGAGGTCAACCGCTCGATGGAACTCGACGAGCTGAAAAAGATGAAGGAAGACGTTGAGGGCGCAGCCCGCGACGTTGAGAACTCCATCCACACCAGCGCCACTGATTTTGAGAAATCATGGTCCGAAGCCACGGGCACTTCGTCCGATTCATCGACATCGTCCAGCGACCTGCCGGGCATGATCATTTTTCCCGAGTACCGGCACCCGAAAAAGAAATGGCGCCTGAAGACCGGTGCCACGCCGCAGTGGTACAAGGCCCGCTCGGGGGTACGCACCCGCGCGCAGTCGGGGGCCGCGCGTGTGGCGCGCTTTCGTCCGCAACCGGGGCGCCCGGCCTGACGGATGATTGACTTTCAATCGTTCAGAATTTTCTGAATCTTCTGTTTTTGCGTGCATGCCGGCGCCCCCTCCCAATTTTTCCAGCGCACACTTCCCTCATGAGCGACCCCAGCACCGACAAATCTGACAAACCCGACGAACTGGCGGGTACCGAGCAGCCGTTTGTCCAGCACCTGATGGAACTGCGCGACCGCATGATCAAGGCGGTCATTGCCATTGGCATTGCCGCCGCTGTGCTGGCGTTTTACCCCGGTCCGGGCGCGCTCTACGACATCATGGCCGCCCCGTTGGTGGCCACGCTGCCCAAGGGCGCCACGCTGATCGCCACCAACGTGATCTCGCCGTTCGTCGTGCCGATCAAGATTCTTTTCATGACGGCCTTCATGATCGCGCTGCCGGTGGTGCTCTACCAGGTCTGGGCTTTTGTGGCGCCCGGCCTGTATACGCATGAGAAAAAGCTCGTCATGCCGCTGGTGGTTTCCAGCACGCTGCTGTTTTTTGTCGGCGTGGCGTTTTCTTACTTCGTGGTGTTCGGGCAGGTGTTTACGTTCATCCAGAGCTTTGCGCCCAAATCGATCACTGCTGCGCCTGACATCGAGGAATACCTCAATTTCGTGATCGGTATGTTTCTGGCCTTCGGGCTGGCGTTTGAAGTGCCGATTGCCGTTATCTTGCTGGTGCGCATGGGCGTGCTGACGGTGGCGCAGCTGCGTCAATACCGCGGCTATTTCTGGGTCATTGCTGCGGTGGGCACAGCGCTCGTCACGCCGCCGGACGCGGGCTCGATGATCATGCTGCTGGCGGTGGTGGGCAGCCTGTACGAAGTCGGCATCATTGCCGCACAGGTGTTTTTGAAGACCACCAAGGCGCCTGAAGAGACCGACACCGAAGTCGCCAAGCCCTGAAGGCTGGTGGCCCCGGTTCAGCGGCGTTTCGGCGCTGAATTTCGAGAAAAAATGCTCTTGGCACAGGAAATACCTGCGTGAGCAGCTATCAATTAAGTAGCGCATCCACTGTCCGTGCTGCCTGCTCTTTCAGAACTTCCCGCGCTTTCCCGCCTTTCCTGCCTTTGCAACGCCTCTACTGCTGCGGTTGCCGCTGCGCCTTGGGCCGCTGGCGCTGCCCCGGTGTGACCGGAATCTCACTTTGGCTGCCCCCACGAATCACCGTCAACGGTGCCGGGGTCCCGGGCTTGAGGGCGGCGACGGCCGTCAGCAGCTGGCTTACATTGCCCACGGGCTTGCCCTTCACGGCCGTGATCACATCGCCCGGCTGCACGCCCGCTTGCGCGGCCGGGCCGTTTTGCAGCACGCCGGTGATGATGACGCCGCCGTTTTTGACGGCATCAGGCTTGATGTTGAAGGTTTCGGCTAGTTCCGGGTTCAGGTCTTGCGGCTCGACGCCGATCCAGCCGCGCGTCACCTGGCCGTCTTTCACGATGCCGTCCAGCACCTGCTTGGCGGTCGACACGGGAATGGCAAAGCCGATGCCCATCGAGCCGCCCGAGCGCGAGTAAATCGCGGTGTTGATGCCCATCAGGTTGCCGTTCACATCGACCAGCGCACCGCCCGAATTGCCGGGGTTAATCGCCGCGTCGGTCTGGATGAAATTCTCGAACGTGTTGATGCCGAGCTGGTTGCGGCCGAGCGCACTGACGATGCCGCCGGTCACCGTCTGGCCGACGCCGAACGGGTTGCCGATGGCCAGTACTGGGTCGCCGACCTGCAAGGTGTCAGAGTCGCCCAGCACGATGGCCGGCAGCTTGTCCAGATCAATCTTGAGAATCGCCAGGTCGGTGTCGGGGTCGGTGCCGATCACCTTGGCCTTGGCTTTGCGGGTGTCATTGAGGATGACCTCGATCTCGTCAGCGCCCTCGACGACATGGTTATTCGTCAGGATATAGCCGGTGGTGCTGATGATGACGCCGCTGCCCAGACCGCCCTGCGGTTCGGCCTTTCCCTGGTCGCCAAAAAAGAACTTGAACCACGGGTCGCCTTCGTGCGGGTTTTTGGCGGCGGTCTTGCTGGTGTTGATGCTGACCACGGCCGCCGAGGCGATTTTTGCCGCCGAACTGAAGCCTATACCCGGTCCAGCTGGCCCACCGGACCCGCCCGCCATGCGTGGCACGCTGCTGGCTGGCGCCTCGGTGACCGACACGCCAGCGATCGATGCGCTGCCCTTGCCCAGCCACTGCGGCTGCAGCGTGGCCACCACAAACCAGGCCGCTACCAACACAGTGACGGCTTGGGAAAACAACAACCAGGTGCGCTTCATGATGAGGTGTTACCAGTCCAATAGAGGTGGGTGAAAATTTTTGAATGTCTCCATGCCAGGCCGGAACGCTGCACAACATAAAAACAGGATTGTCCCCCAAGCCTGCATTTTTGTGGCGCTGACGTGGTTAAAACTCGCTGAAAAGCAGCCCGCAACCGGCCAGAAACCAGTCGTGAACGAGTCAGCTACTAGCTGAGACAATCCCTGTCATGCGTACTACCTCCCGACAGGATCTGCTTGCCGCCCTCGATACATTGCTGCAGCCGGCGCGTTTTCAAGACTACGGCCCGAACGGCCTGCAGGTTGAAGGGCGTGCCGATGTCACGAAGATCGTCTCTGGCGTGACGGCCAGCCGCGCGCTGATTGAAGCGGCGATTGCCGTAAAGGCCGATGCGATTTTTGTCCACCACGGCCTGTTCTGGCGCGGGCAGAGCGGATGCGTGACAGGCTGGATGAAGCAGCGCCTGGCGCTGCTGCTGGCCCACGACATCAGCCTGTTCGCTTACCACCTGCCGCTGGACGCGCACCCGGATCTGGGCAATAACGCGCAACTGGGGCTCAAACTGGGCCTGCAAGCCACGGCGCGTTTTGGCGAGCAGGACCTCGGGTTCATTGGCGCCCGCGCCGATGGCGGCAGCTTCAAGAATGCCACGGACCTCGCCAAACATCTCGAAAAAGTATTAAATCGGCCGGTAGCCCAGGTAGAACATGCGCCAGAAGCTATTAAAAAGATAGCGTGGTGTACCGGCGGCGCGCAGGGCTACTTTGAAGCGGCGATTGCGGCCGGCGCCGACGCCTTCATCACGGGCGAGATTTCCGAGCCGCAGGCGCATTACGCCCGCGAGATGGGCGTGGCTTTTCTGGCTTGCGGCCACCATGCGTCGGAGCGCTACGGTGCGCCAGCGGTGGCCGGCCATGTGGCGGCGCAGCTGGGTCTGACACACGAATTCATCGACATCGACAATCCGGCCTGACCGGCTGTCGGCTGGCCTGCCGGCCTGCCGGCGCTGTGGCCGGCGAATTCGCTCAGGCAGGACGGGTGCGCTCGAAGTTGCTCTGCCTGTCGCTGCGGCTCTTCGGTCCGGTTCTGGATGCGGCGCGCATCGACTTCCAGTGTGAACCCAGATCGGTATTTTCCGCCGCCACGGCCTGACGGGTCACAGGGTCGAACAGGGCAGCGCGCGACGGCATGCTGCGCGCGGCCGCGGCCACGGCTTGTGCTTCATGCACCAGCTCATCGACGTTTTTGCCGTCTTTCGACACATGGATGATGCCGACCCCGATGTCGGCGCTGACCAAAAAGCGTTCTCCCGACAGGGAAGTCAATTCGATGGGCTGGCGCAGGCTGGCGGCTACGCCCAGGCTCAGCGTGCGCAGCCAGCGCGGCGAGTGCATGGTTTCAAACAGCACCAGGAAGCAGCGGTCGTAGTAGCGCCCGGCCGGGTTGATGATGCCGGTGTGGCGTCGCATCCTCAGCGCCAGTTCGCCATAAAGCTCGTTCAGGCCCGAATGGCCGATTTGCGCCAGCAGCGAGCCGGGCTCGAACAGCATCACCGCCATCAGCGCGCCGTCGCCGCCGGTCCTGCGCCGGTTGCGCTGCGAAGCGACTATTTTTTGCAGCATGGCCAGGCTGCTGAACAGCCCGCTCGCCGGGTCGCGGTCGGGCGACCGGCGCTGATAAAGGTGGCGAATTTGCCGGCTTCTGCGCCAGATCATCAGGGCCGTCAGAACGATGCTGGCCAGCGCAACGAAAGCGACGGCCGCCTGCAAACCGATCGAAGGCCGGTTGCGGGCGAGCGCCATGTGATACAGCCCCACCTGGGCCGGCAACGCCAGCAGGCAACCTGCCGCCAGGCCCCAGGCCAGCGAGTCGCCGCGTTGTGCCGCCCGCACCGCCAGCCACAGCGCCAATGCCATCGTCGTGATGCTGAGTGCGGCGGAAGCCGGCAGGCGTGACGCAGGCGCCAGCAGCAGGCACAGTGGGCCGCCAGCCAGCGAAGACACCGTCATGACCACCAGCGTGATACGAATCGTCCGGTCGCGCCGGTCGGCGTAAAGCCACTGGCTGACCCCATAGGAGCCGATGGCAGCGCACAGCGGCGCCACCAGTACCTGGGCTATTTGCAGCCAGGCCCGGCCGTCCGGCCAAAGGGCATCGGGCAGACCGCCCAACAGCATGACCACCAGCGAGCAGCCGGTCATGTAAGTCAGCAATTGCCAGGCCGCCATGGTGCGCGAAACCGCTGCATCAACGAGACCCATCAACATCACCATGCCGGCCGCACCGGCGGCGGCGCTCCAGAGCATGATTTCGGCGGCGGACATGATCGGCGAGGCGTTCATGCGCGCGGGATGCTTGAGGGCTGGCGCAGTCGAAACGGCGGCGCGGCCGTTTGCACGAAAATAGGGCAATGCGTCATTGTTCTGCGATTCTTCTTGTTGTTGGCTGGCTCGTATCCGAATGTCTGGCTCGCGCGGATTGTAGGCGCGGTCCTACTTCACTGGCGGGCCTTGCGTCCGGGCAGTCGATGGGTGCCGTTCGGTGTGACTTGACGTCGGGGTTCGTTGCATGAATGAGATTTTGCTCATCACGATGGGCGACCCCGCCGGCATCGGCCCTGAAATCATCGCCAAGGCTTTTCGCGACGCGCCGCTGGAGATGGCTGGCTGCGTGGTGGTGGGCGATGTAGCCACGATGCGCCGTGCTGCCCGGCTGACTGCGGCCCCCGTGGGTCTTTCAGTAGCGCTGCTGGACCACCTGCTCGATGCGCCGGCACTGCCGCCACACTGCATTGGTGTGCTACAAAAATGTGAGCTGCCAGCGCAGGTTCCGTATGGGCTGTTGAGCGGTTTAGCCGGTAGGGCGGCGGCCGAATGCATCGTCTGGGCGGCGCGCGCCGTGCTGCGCGGCGAGGCCGCAGGCATGGTCACGGCGCCGATCCACAAAGAAGCGCTGGCCGCGGCCGGGCCCGATTTTGCCCGGTACCCGGGCCACACCGAGCTGTTGCAGGCCGAAGCCGCGGCGTTTCTGAAGCGCGACATCGCAGACGTGCCGGTGCGCATGATGCTGGCGAACGACGAACTCAAAACGGTGCTGGTCAGCATCCATCTGTCTCTGCGGCAAGCCATTGAAGCCGTGACGTTTGACAGCGTGCTGCAGACCCTGCGCATCACACACCGCACCCTGCGCGCCAACCTGGGCCGCGCGCCGCGCATCGGCGTGGCCGGACTGAACCCGCATGCGGGCGAGGGCGGCCTGTTCGGCGCCGAGGAGCAAACCATCATTGCCCCGGCGATGGCGGCGGCCCGGGCTGAAGGCATCGACGCCCATGGCCCGTTTGCGCCCGACACGGTCTTCATGCGGGCGCGCCATACGGCCGGAAGGTCAGGCGAGTTCGATGTGGTGGTGGCGATGTACCACGATCAGGGGCTGATTCCGGTCAAATACCTGGGCGTGGAGCAGGGCGTGAATGTGACACTGGGCCTGCCGCTGCTGCGCACCAGCCCCGACCACGGCACAGCCTTCGACATCGCTGGCACGAGCCGGGCCGATGCAGCCAGCCTGATCGCTGCCGTGCGCATGGCGCGTCGGCTTGCGGGTCAAAGTCATCTTCAAAAAATGAACCCAGCCCAATAGGAAAGGGCGCAAGCAGCTATGAATTTAATAGCTGCTTTCGCCCCGTGTCTGAATATTCCACCCCTGTGGAAGGCAGGTTTGCCCGAACAAATGGCGCAGGCTGTCGCGAAATTCGCGC
>JANNKV010000397.1:0-17805 GCA_031396485.1 Polaromonas sp.
CTACCCGCAAAGCACCCGCCTGTTCGGCAAGATCACCAACATTGCCGACTACGGCGCATTCGTCGAACTCGAACCCGGCATCGAAGGCCTGGTCCACGTGTCCGAAATGGACTGGACCAACAAGAACGTGGCACCTAGCAAGCTCGTGGCCCTGGGCGACGAAGTCGAAGTCATTGTCCTCGAAATCGACGAAGACAAGCGCCGCATCAGCCTGGGCATGAAGCAGTGCAAGGCCAACCCATGGCAAGAGTTTGCGCAAGACACCAAGCGCGGCGACCGCGTCAAGGGCCCGATCAAGTCGATCACCGACTTCGGCGTGTTCGTGGGTCTGGCTGCCGGCATCGACGGTCTTGTTCATCTGTCTGACCTGTCGTGGAACGAGCCTGGCGAAGCCGCCGTACGCAACTATAAAAAGGGCCAGGAAGTCGAAGCCATCGTGCTGGCGGTTGACGTCGACCGCGAGCGCATCTCGCTGGGCATCAAGCAGCTCGATTCCGACCCGTTCACCACGTTCGTGTCGATCAACGACAAGGGCGCGATTGTGACCGGCAAGGTCAAGACCGTTGATGCAAAAGGCGCCGAGATCGATCTGGGCGAAGACATCATTGGCTACCTGCGTGCCAGCGAAATCAGCCGTGACCGCGTTGAAGACGCGCGCAACGTGCTGAAAGAAGGCGACGAAGTCTCTGCAGTCGTGGTGAATGTGGATCGCAAGACCCGCAATATCCAGTTGTCGGTCAAGGCCAAAGATAACGCCGACCAGCAGGAAGCCATGCAGTCGCTCAGCCAGCAGTCGTCACGCGACAATGCTGGTTTGACCAACCTCGGCGCCCTGCTCCGTGCGAAGATGGAAAACAACGAGAAGTAAAAAAGACTTGTCGCCAATGGCGTGCCGGGTCGTATGTGCTTACGACTTCTGCACGCCATTTCGCTGTCCTCTTTCCTTTTCATTTCTTTTCTTTTTATATGACCAGAAGCGATCTTGTTGAAGAGCTTGCCGCCCGATTCGGCCAGCTGACGCACCGCGACGCCGAATATGCCGTCAAGACGATTCTTGACGCCATGAGCGACGCACTCGTGCGCGGCCACCGGATTGAAATCAGGGGCTTCGGCAGTTTCTCCATCAACCGCCGCTCACCGCGTATGGGGCGAAATCCGCGGTCTGGTGAAAGTGTGGCGATTCCTGAAAAAAGGGTTCCGCATTTCAAACCGGGCAAAGCCTTGCGCGAAGCAGTAGACGCGAGAACCGCAGAATTGCTGGCCTCAACGACCTCGCGTTGATCGGTGTCAGCGCCGTCGCGCTGATTCCAGCAGATTTCCAGAGGATGGGCTGGCTACAATCGCCAGACCACACGAGGGAATCGAAGTGAAATACCTGATGTGGCTGCTCAAAGCAGCCATTTTTTTTACGCTGTTTGCTTTTGCACTGAATAACCAGCAAACGGTTTCCGTGAATTTCTTTTTTGGCACCGTGTGGCAAGCCCCGCTGGTGCTGGTGGTCCTGACCGCTTTTGCCTGTGGCCTGGTACTCGGTGTTTTCCTGATGATGCCGCGCTGGTGGAAGAACCGTGCCGCCGCCAAACGCCGGGCGTCTTCACCCGCCGCTCCCGTGACTGAACAGCCTTCAACCCTGCACCATGGAATTTGACTTCACCTGGGTGCTGCTCGGCCTGCCATTCTTTTTCACGTTGGGCTGGTTGGCCTCACGCCTAGACCTCCGGCAGATGCGGATTGAAAACCGCCAGGCACCCAAAGCTTATTTCAAGGGCCTCAATTTCCTGCTCAACGAGCAGCAGGACCAGGCCATTGATGCTTTCATCGAAGCCGTCCAGAATGACCCCGACACCTCCGAGCTTCACTTCGCACTCGGTAACCTGTTCCGCCGTCGCGGCGAATACGAGCGCGCGGTGCGGGTGCACGAGCACCTCATGTCGCGTGGCGATCTGAGCCAGCCCGAGCGTGATCGCGCGCAGCATGCTCTGGCGCTCGACTTCCTCAAAGCCGGCCTGCTCGACCGCGCCGAATCCGCTTTGCGCAAACTGGAAGGCACGCCGTTCGAAGAAGAGGCTCGCCTGGCCCTGCTTTCGATTTACGAGCGCTCTCGCGACTGGGCCAACGCCACGGAAATCGCGAGCCGCTTGGGCAACTCAAGCCAGGGAAGCTTCAGCCCCCGCCTGTCGCACTATCTGTGCGAGCAAGCCAGCGCACTGGCAGCCAGCGGCGACACGGCCGGCGCCATCGGCATGTTGCGCGAAGCCGCTACAGTCTCTCCAGATTCGCCCCGCCCACTGATCGATCTGGCCAAGCTGCAGAACCAGCTGGGGCAGCCCGCTGACGCGATGCGTACCCTGCATCAGCTCGCTGCGGCGGCACCGCAGGGCCTGCCTCTCGCAGCCGGTTTGCTGGCCAACATCGCGCTCAGCACGGGCCATCAGCTTACCGCCATGGACATGTTGAAAGCCAGCTACGCGCAAATGCCCTCGATCGACCTGATCGAAGCGATTGTCAAGCTGGAAAATGATCCTGCGACGGCGCGCCAGTGGTACGTGAAGCACCTCGAAAAGCAAGCCTCTCTGGTGGCCGCAAGCAAATGGATTGCAGGAGGTCCGGCTCACACTGACGCGGAGCAAACCCTGGTGCAGCGCGCGCTGGACCAAGCCACCAAGCCGCTGCTGCGCTATCGGTGCGCCGCCTGCGGCTTCGAGGCCACCCAGCATTTCTGGCACTGCCCGGGCTGCCAGGCCTGGGACAGCTACCCGAGCCGCCGCATAGAAGATCTGTGACCGTTCAGGCACAGTTCCAGACTGAACTTTCGACACCAGGAACGCCATGCAAGTAACCCAGGAACAAATGTCTTCAGCCCGTGTGCTGGTGGTCGGCGACGCGATGCTGGACCGCTACTGGTACGGAGCCGTTGACAGGATTTCACCCGAAGCGCCGGTACCGGTGGTGCGTGTGACGCGTACCGAAGAACGCATCGGCGCCGCAGCCAATGTGGCTTACAACATCGTCACGCTCGGAGCGCAGGCCTCCCTGCTGACGGTCGTGGGTGAGGACGAAGCGAGCCATCAGCTCGAGGCATTGGTGGCCAAAACCGGTATTTCGACTTACTTCGGCCGTGACACCCGATTGAAAACCACGGTGAAGCTGCGCGTCATCGGTCGCCAGCAGCAATTGATCCGCCTGGACTTTGAAAATACCCCTGAAAACGAGGTGCTGGCCTCACAGTCCGCTACTTTCGAGAAGCTGTATCCTGAGCATGAAGCGGTCTTGTTTTCGGATTACGGCAAGGGTGGCCTGGCACATATCCCACTGATGATTGCGCAGGCACGTGCTGCTGGAAAAGTCGTCCTGGTCGATCCGAAAGGGGCAGACTACGCGCGCTACAAGAACGCCAGCGTCATCACGCCGAACCGTATCGAGCTGGAGCATGTGGTCGGTGCCTGGGGTGACGAAGCAGAGTTGCGCGACAAGGCGCATAAACTGCGGACGGATCTGAATCTGGACGCCGTTTTGCTCACACGCAGCGAAGAAGGCATGACGCTTTTCGACGCACAAGGCGAGCTGAACGTGCCGGCAGTCGCACGCGAGGTGTTCGACGTGACAGGCGCGGGCGACACGGTGATCGCCACGCTGGCCACCATGCTGGCATCAGGCATGGGCCTTCGCGACGCGGTGCCGATTGCCAATCGGGCCGGCGGTATTGTGGTGGGCAAATTCGGCACGGCCACCGTGAACTACGCCGAGCTTTTTGCGGTGCAACAGTTAAGCTAAACCAGAATCGAGAGACACCATGAAAATCGTAGTAACCGGTGCTGCGGGCTTTATCGGCAGCAACCTGGTCAAGGGGCTCAACGCCAGAGGCATCGACGACATCATTGCCGTGGACGACCTGACCGACGGCGACAAATTCCGCAACCTGGCCGACCTGCAGATTGCCGACTATATCGACGCCGACGACTTTTACGACCTGTTCGCTGAAGGCGCTTTCGGCGCGGTTGAGGCCGTGTTCCACGAGGGCGCCTGCAGCGACACCATGGAAACGGACGGCAAGTACATGATGGACAACAACTATGCGTTGTCCTGCGAGCTGTTCGAATCCTGCCAGGAGCAAGGCACCCGCCTGCTTTACGCGTCATCGGCCGCCACCTACGGCGGCTCCCATACCTTCAGTGAATCACCTGAATTCGAAAAGCCGCTCAATGTTTACGGCTACTCCAAACTGCTGTTCGACCAGCGGTTGCGGCGCGAGCTCGGCACCCGCTTTGAAAATACGTCAACGCAGGTAGCCGGCTTTCGTTACTTCAACGTTTACGGCCCGCGCGAGCAGCACAAGGGCCGCATGGCCAGCGTCGCTTTTCACCAGTTCAACCAGTATCAAGCCGACGGCAAAGTCAAGCTCTTCGGCGAGTACGGCGGCTACAGCCCGGGCGGCCAGATGCGTGACTTCATTTTTATCGACGATGTGGTGGCGATTAACCTGTGGTTTCTTGATCATCCCGACAAGTCCGGCATCTTCAATCTCGGCACCGGCCGCGCGCAGCCGTTCAACGACGTGGCGATGGCCGTGGTCAATACCCTGCGCAGTGCCACCAACGGCGCGCCCCTCAGCCTGGAAGAAGCCGCACGCGGCGGTCTGATCGACTACATCGGGTTTCCCGAGGCCTTGATCGGCAAATACCAGAGCTACACCCAGGCCGACCTCAGCACCCTTCGGGCCGCAGGCTGCCAGCATGTCTTTGCCGACGTGCAGACGGGCGTCAGTTCGTACATGTTGTGGTTGGCCGAACAAAAGAACAAAGCCTAGAACGAAGCCGCACTAGGGTTTGCCCGCCTAAAGAAACGGGCGGCAGGTCAACCTTCATGGTGGCAGGCCGTTATTACTAAGGACATCCTTGACCGCAAGGGTGGGTCAATCGGGCAGTTCAACTCAATCCTAGAGGAGTGTCATCAATGTTCAAGAAAATTCTGGCGTTTTTCGCCGCCATGTCTCTGGTCGCCGCATTTGCGGCTGTCGACGTCAATAAAGCCACCGACGCCGAGCTGGACAGCATCAAGGGCATCGGGCCCGTGACGTCCAAACTGATCACTTCCGAGCGCAAAAAGGGCGAGTTCAAAAGCTGGGAAGACTTCGTGACGCGCGTCAAGGGCGTCGGCGATAAAAGCGCGGCCCAGTTCTCTGCCGAAGGCCTGACCGTCAGCGGCAAGGCCTACACCGGTGCCGGCGCTGCAGAAGCCAAGGCAAAAGCCAGTGCGGACACCAAGAAAACCGACAAACCAGTGACCGAAAAAGCCAAGGACGCAGCTGTCGCCACGAAAGACGCCGCCAAAGGCGCTGCCGTCGCCACCAAAGATGCTGTGAAAGAAACCGCCAAGGATGCCAAGGCCGCCGTAACGTCCAAACCTGAAGCAAAAGCCGACGCCAAGGTCGATGCCAAAGCCGAGGCTAAAGCAAAGGCTGATGCGAAAGCTGAGGCGAAAATGGCGAAGGCTGATGCCACCGTCAAAGCTAAAGCAGATGCAGCAAAACCTGCTGCCAGCGCCGCCAAATAAACCGGCTGTTCACGTCTCACTCAAAAACCCGCCATCCGGCGGTTTTTTTTGTTTCTTCAAGCTGTTTTGGCCTCTGGCCCATATAGAACATGCGCAGACAGCTATTAAAAACATAGCGTCTGTGATGCCCTGACTCAATCAGACCAGCGCGATCAGATCGGTCACGCCGACCTCCACACCGGCTTGGGCCAACAGCGTCGTAACCTGGCCCCGGTGGTGCGTCTGGTGGTTGAAAAAGTGGCTGAGCGCCTGCCACGCCGGGTGCTCGCGCGGCACGCCTTTGGTGTTGCTGTAACGCATGGTGGCGAGCAGGAAGTCGGCGGGCGTGTCTGCCAGCCAGGTTTCGATCGCGGCATCCAGTGCCTCGCGCGTGCGGCGCAGGTCTGACCAGTCGGGGTGCAAATCGCTGGTGTAATCGGCGCCTTCTGGCATGTGCAGCAAGGCCGGCGTGAGAGACGCAAACGCATCGCTCTGCCGCGCAAACCGCTGCAGCCACAGCTTGTCAGCCAGCACCAGATGCGTCAGCGTGTGGTGAATCGAGTGGAAAAACGCACCCCGGTCGCGCTTGCGTGCTTCATCGCTCATCTTTTCGCAGGCCTCGTACAGGCGCTGATTGAACCAGCGGTTGTAGCGGGCGAGAAAACGGTAGTTGTCGAGAAGCGCTGCGGACATGGCTTGATTCCCCGCTGAATACTGATCGCTGGTCGTCCACCCAGGATGCTATCAACTTAATAGCTGCTCGCGCAGTATTTGCCTGGGCTAGAGCACTTTTTTATTCACAAACAGGTGCTGCAGCGGGTTCAGGATGCGATTTGAACGGTACTGCGGCCTGCACCTGCAACAACAAAAACAACGCTACTGTGCTGCGGGAACCAAAGCATCTGCCAGCAAGTGCATGCCATGGTCCCACGCTTCGGCCATACCGCCAAAAACAGGCGCGGCGTCAAATGGCCGGCCAGAATTCACGGCTCTTGCGCCCTTCAGAATCAGCGCCTTGTTGCCTTCAGCGATGGCGTCAAAACTCTCGGCAGCAGCCATCAAACCCGGGCGTCCGAACCCGGCTTGCCAGCGAAGGTTGGCAGCCAGCAGATCGAATGCCGCGCCTGCCTGCCGAATGGTAGCGAAGGCCCACGCATGGTAGTGAGGTAATCCGGCGGCCTGCAATTCGGGCAGGTCGCGCGCGAACCGGGCGGCGAAGCGGTGAAACGGGTTGGTTACCGGGCGCCGGTCAAAATGCCGGCGCAGCAGCGCGAATGAGCGGGCGGCCAGTGCGGTTGGCGCATGCTGCACGAGGCGATCGATGCGTACCCATTCCGCCAGCAAAGGTAAAAATTCGGCGTCGGGTGCGTGGTCCAGTCGAAAAAGCTGGCTGAAGTCCTCGCCTGACAGTTCGAAAAATCCGGCATTGTGAAAGTACCCCAGGCGACGCGCCTGCACATCAAGACTGGCCAGCAAGATAGTCGTCTTCGAATGCTGCGTGCGGTAGTCGGTGCCCGCGGTATCGGGCAGCCAGAAAGCATCGGCTTCGGTACTGACGAGCTTGCCCGCCCCCAAATGCTCGACGGCGTGCTCGATCAGCGGCCGCCAGACGGTCAGCTCCTGCACGTCAATGCCGTACAGGTCACGCAGTTCTTCGAGCGAAGGCTTGAAGAATGTCCATTGGTCGCCCTCAAAATCAACCGCCAGCGTGAAAGGCAGCATCGCCAGCGGCTCCAGCCGAAGCGCGTGCAGCGCCTCGATCCATAAATCGACGTAACAGTTTTTTTCAACCCACACCGGCTGGCGACCAGCCAACTCACTGGAGCTATCGGTTTCCTCCAGGGAGGGCCCGCCATGCAGACTGTGCCGCTGATACGTTCCCGCATTCAGGCCAGGAATCGCCTCGACGCGGCTCATGGCCAGAGCTGGGCGCGTACCGAGTCAGGCCACGCTTTGGCATCAAACCCATGCGCCTTGATCAAGGCCAGCGTCACGCGCTCCAGTCCAAAGCCCAGACAGGCCGTATGCGCCACTGATTCGTCGGCGTTACGAATACCGAACTTGGCGCTGAAATGGTCCTGGTGCCAGTTGAATGAGCAGATGGCCGTCGGCTTTTCAAGCGAAATGACCGGCACCAGAATCTCGAACTTCAATCGCTGATCGACCTGGTTGGCCGCCAGCATTTTCCCGACGCGGCCAAAAAATGGGTCGGACGCAACATCGCTCAGTACCGGCAAACCCAGCCCGCGCAGCAGTTCCAGCCCACGCAGCAGCCACGCATCCCGCCAGGCCACCACGTCGTCGGGCTTGCCGACGCGAATGAATTCACGCATGCGAAACGCCTGCAGGCGGGTCGGCTCGTCAGAAGGCTCGTGGCGATAGACCCAGTTGAGCACCGTGACCAGACGCCCGCCGTTGGGCAGCAGGCCACTGAAGGTCGGGTACACCGGGTAGCAGGCGGCTGGCGTGAGCATGACTTCGGTGATGTCGAGCAGGTCGTCCCAGCGTTCGCCCGCGTGCACGCGCGTCGACAGCTCGCGCGCCTTGGCATCGTTGCCAAAAAAGCTGTGTATCGAGCCCGCCAGCTGCGGGAAGTTGTCCATGTAGCCGACTTTTTCAATCAGCGTGCGCGGCAGGATGGGCGGAAACATCATCTCTTCGGCACCGTCAGGCGCGGCGATACGCGTGACCAGTTCATTGAAACGGCGAAGAATGTCTTCGAACACCGCACCCCGGCCGTACCCGCCCTTGATGCCGGTAGGAATGATCAGGCCGTGTTCGACCAGACCCGCGTAAAACGTCTCGATGTCATAGCTGATCGTCATGGCGCATCTTTAAAAACCAGCAACATGGATGCACTCTTGGCGGCAATGCGGTCGTTGGCGATCATCAGGGAAGCCGACAGGCAGTCGCGGTATTGCCGGCTCATGCTGAAAGGGCTGTCATTCTTGTAGCCGAGAATGCCAACGATCTGCAAGGCGCGATGCACGATTTGCGGCGCCGCTTCCGAACACGAAATTTTCAGGTTGTTCAGCCGCAATGCCCAGCCCATGCTTGAAAGCTCTTCCTGGTCGGCGGCATCCGTGCCAACAGCGTCGAAGTCCTGGGCCGCGGACTGCCAGTTCTGGCTCATGTTTTGCAACAGCATCGAGACTTCGGCCAACCGGGTTGCCGTCGGCGGTACGGTGCCCGGGTTTTGCCTGGCCTGCCCACGCACAAAGTTAGCCGCCTTTCCGACCGCATCGGCCGCAATGCCCCACCAGAGTGAGGCCCACAAAATGTGCGAGTACGGCACCATGGTCTGCGCCGAGCTGTCCGCGTAGGAACCCGGAATGATCTGCGCCTCCGCACCGGCAGATACGAGGCGAAAACCCGGGCTGCAGGTGCCGCGCATGCCCATCGTGTCCCAGCTGCTCGTTTGCGTCAGCGTGCAGTCTTCGCGCCTGACGAGCACCAGCACCTGGTCGCTGCTAGCTGCATCCTTGTCCCGGCGACAGGTCACCAAAATGGCATCGGCGTGCGCGCAGTAAGAGCCGGTCGTGGCGTCCTTGTTCAGTTCGAAGCGGCCATTGGTGCGCTCGACGGCGCAGATGCTGGAGCGTGTATCACCGTAAGTGCCCACTTCAGAAGTCATGGACGCGAGCAAATACTGGTGCTGCACCAGGTCGCTCAGGTAGGTCCGAAAAAATTCACTTTGAAGCCCATGCCGTGCGATACAGCCCAGCTGGATGTAGTGCATGGCCAGCACCATGCCGCTGGACCCGCAAGCCTGGGACACGGTAGAACACAAGCGCGCAAGCTGCTGCAGGCTGCAGCCCGCTCCGCCATACGCGCTCGGCACTGCCGCCGACAGGATGCCCTCGCTGCGCAATGCGGCAACGGTTTCGAAAGGAAAGCGGGCGCTTCTGTCTACCTCGGCGGCATGGACGGCAGCGACCTCACTGGCCACCCGACGCGTCGCGTCAAGCAAACCTGCGAAGCCCTGCCTGTTACGTATTGGAGAAAGCATATGGCTCAAAATTGATTGATTCCGTATCAGTTGTGAATTCTAGGGTAATGGTTTTTTCGGCGAAAAAGATGTAAATTGCGCTCATTTACCGTATTTTTTACCGTTTTTCTTACACCTTTGCGAGATTCCGTCCTACAAATTCCGTGCTATTCGGACTTCGGTGCGAATGTGACCAAGCGTAAATTTGAACCTAAACTGGTTTGTATGAACGGTACATGTAACAAAAACTCATGCAACTACCGACGGCCTATTCCTGACGTCAGAGTGGGCTTCGACCTGGTTCAGATCAGCCGGATTCTGGATTCGGTCGGCCATTTTGGAGATCGTTTTAAAAGCCGGCTTTTTACCCACGAGGAACTGGCCTACGCACAAGGCGACGCTGGCGATGAAGTCGCAGGAAGCCTCTGCGCCGAAAGGCTGGCTGCACGTTTTGCCGCCAAAGAAGCCACCATCAAGGCCCTGAATCTGGGGGACGACGGTATCGGCTGGAAGAACATTGAAGTTCGTAAGTTGCGCGGTGGCGCCTGCGAACTCGCGCTGCATGGTCCCGTAGCGAACATTGCCAAAAGTATGGGGCTGACCGGTATTTCCCTCAGCCTTAGTCATGACGGTGATTACGCAGGGGCTGTAGTGGCCATGACTTTTGAGCCGCCCAACCCCTTGCTTTTTGAACAGAGATTTACCCATGCCCAGTAACGACAGCAACGACAGCAACGAACAAATCGAAGTCCAGATACGCACCGTGCTGCGCGACCATGGCCGCCTGAACAAGGACGTCGGGCTGCTGGAAACCTCGGCCGATCTCTACCAGGCAGGCATGACGTCCCATGCCAGCGTGAACGTGATGTTGGCCCTTGAAGGCGCTTTCGATGTCGAGTTCCCGGATCACATGCTCAAACGTAATGTCTTTGGCAGCATCCAATCCATCCGCGCCGCACTGGGCGACCTGATGACTATCAGCTGAGGCTGAGCATGAAAGAGCCCGCGGTTTGTACCGGCCATCACAAGCGCGAGCTGCTGCTGGCGAACTGGTCCGTCTGCGCTGCGGCGCCTTCCAGCGGAGCCACGTTTTCGCCCCCCGAAGGACAAACCTGGTGGCCGCTGCCCGCGCTGATGCCGGTGGCTGCCGCGCTGCGCGCGCTGAAGCAATGGTCGCTTGATGAGCCCGCCCGGCGCTTTGACGCGCAGGACTGGTGGTACCGGCTGAAGTTTGATGCACCCGGCACCGAGCGTGAATCACAGAGATATCTGGGGTTTGACGGACTGGCTACGCTGGCACAAGTCTGGCTGAACGGCGTCCCGCTGCTGACCAGCAGCAACATGTTCATCTCGCATGTCTGCGATGTGAGCGACAAACTGAAATCGACCGGCAACGAACTGCTGATCTGCTTTCAGTCGCTGGACACTGCCCTGGCGGTCAGACGCAAAAAACCGCGCTGGCGCGCGCCGATGATCGAGCACCAGCAACTGCGCTGGTTCCGCACCACGGCGCTCGGCCGCACACCGGGGTGGTCGCCACCCTGTCCTGTAGTCGGCCCCTGGAAAGACATCTGGCTGGAGGAACGGAACACGGTTGAGTTGCAGCAGCTCGCGCTTGAACTGAAAGTCGAGGGCACCGATGGCATAGTGAAATGCCAGCTGCAGGCAGCGCCGCTATCTGGGCGTGTTCTTGAGTCAATCCACCTGAGGATAGAACGCCACCTGCAGACGAACGCAGTCCGTTTGAATTTCCACACCCATACAGACATTTTTTCCGGCGAGTTGCGCGTGCCTGCCGCGGATTTGTGGTGGCCGCATACCCACGGCGAGCCTGCGCTGTACCAGGGCATGCTGGACATCCGTATCGCGGGCGTAACCAACGCCGTCACCATTGACCTGGGCCAGCTGGGATTTCGCACCCTCACGCTTGACCGCGCTGACGGCAATTTTTCACTCAGCGTCAACGGCGTGCCGGTTTTTTGCCGCGGTGCCTGCTGGACTCCGCTGGACGCGGTGACCCTGCGCTCTTCACCAGAAAGCTGTCGGGCGGCTGTGGAACAGGCGCGCGCGGCTGGCATGAACATGCTGCGTGTAGCCGGCACCATGGTGTATGAAGAAGAACACTTTTTCGATGCCTGCAATGAACAAGGCATGCTGGTCTGGCAGGACTTCATGTTCGCCAACATGGACTATCCGGTAGACGACGAGTCGTTCATGCAGTCGGTCCTGCCTGAAGTTCGTGAGCAATTGCAGCGTATGCAGTCAAAGCCCTGCCTGGCACTTCTGTGCGGCAACAGCGAAGTCGCCCAGCAGGCCGCGATGTGGGGTGCGCCGCGCGAGCTCTGGCAATCGGCATTTTTTGATGAAACCCTGGCGCAGCTTTGCAGTGAGCTCACACCGGGCACACCTTACTGGCCGTCGAGCGCGCACGGCGGATCTTTCCCGCACCAGGCGAGCTCGGGCACCACGTCCTATTACGGTGTGGGAGCCTATTTACGGAGCGTTGAGGATGCGCGTCGCTCGTCCCTGAGATTCGCCAGCGAATGCCTGGCGTTTGCCAATGTGCCGCCTCTGTCGACCCTGGAACGTATGCCCGGTGGCCTGGCGACACGGGTGCATCACCCGGCCTGGAAAGCCCGTTCGCCTCGCGACCTGGGTGCGGGCTGGGATTTTGATGACGTACGCGATCACTACCTGGCTGCTTTGTTCAACACCGATCCCGCCAAACTCCGCTCCACCAATCACGACAGGTATTTAGTGCTGAGCCGTATCACGACGGGTGAAATCATGGCCGCGGCATTCACCGAATGGCGCCTTCCGGACTCGAAGTGCAACGGCGCGCTGGTTTTATTCCTGCGTGACTTATGGGCCGGTGCCGGCTGGGGTGTGATCGATGACGCAGGCGTAGCCAAGGCCTGCTTCCACGGCCTCAAACGCGTGTTGCAGCCGCTGGCGGTTTTTCTGTCCGATGAAGGTGTCAACGGGCTGTTCGTGCACGCCATCAACGAGCGCGGCGAGAGCCGGCAGGTCGAGCTTGAACTGAAAGCCTGGCGCGACGGCGACGTGTTGGTGGCCAGCGCGCGAAAAGCCTGGAATCTGCCCGCCCGCAGTACCCAGGGTCTTCCGTGCCTCGATCTTTTCGAACATTTCATGGATCTGGGCTACGCCTATCGCTTTGGCCCCATGCCTTGCGAGGCCGTCACCGCCACACTGAAAGATGTGCATGGAACTGTGCTGGCCGCATCTTTTCACTTCCCCGGCGGCCTGAACGCACAACCGGAAAGCGACGTGGGACTGAGCGCCAGCGCCTTCATGCGGGATGCCCAAACCATCGAATTGACTGTTTGTACGAAAAGACTTGCACAGAGTGTGCATTTCGACCTGCCCGGCTTTCAAGCTGACGACGAGTATTTTCATCTGGAGCCCAACGATCACGCACGGGTCACGCTGCGAGGCACGGGGAATGCGCCGGTTTCGGGCTGTGTCCATGCAGTGAACTCGGCACGATCGGCACGCATAAACGTCCTGGCAACAGCAACGAATGATGAGACAGTGAAAGCGAAGGAAAGTACCGCATGAATATGACGATTGACGAGCAGAAAGCGCTGGCAGGCAACACCGCCAAAGCACTTGTTTACGAGGCCGCAGGAGCTTGGTGTTTTGGCTGGTATCACGCGGCCAGCCAACCGGCCAAGAATGTCGGGGTGGTGTTGTGCCGCCCGATCGGTTACGAAGCGGTTTGCTGTTACCCCACCTACACGCGGCTGGCTGAAAATCTGGCTGCTGCCGGCTTTGACGTGCTGCGCTTCGACTATCACGGCACCGGTGACTCGGCCGGCAGCGATGCGGACCCCGACCGCGTGCAGGCGTGGATTGACAGCACCGTGTGCGCCACCAGCGAATTGCAGCGACTAAGCGGTGTGTCACGCCTGGCCCTGTTTGGCGTTCGACTGGGCGCAACGTTGGCAGCGCAGGCTGCCGCGCGTCTGGGTGGCGTCGAAAGCCTGGTGATGTGGGCGCCTTGCGTCACCGGCCGCGCCTTTGCACGCGAACTGCGCGCGGCCAGCGCAAGTCGCCCACAAACTGATCAAGCCGATCAAATCGCTGGCCATGCCTGCGCCGGAAGCATCGAGGCGTTCGGCCACACCTACACAGCGCAAACCCTGCAGGACCTGAACAGCCTCGATTGCCAGCGTGTTGACTTTCAACCCGCCGCGCGCGTCCTGATCATCGACCGCGACGACATGCCCGCGCAAGGCCCTTTGCCAGGGATGTACAACGCGATGGGCATGGACACCACCCACCAGGTACTGCCGGGCTACGCAGCGATGATGGTCGAGCCGCACGCAGGTGCACTCGAACACACGACGCTGGGGGTGATTGCAGACTGGCTTTCCGCTGCGCCTCGGCCGCAGCCAGCGCTGCTCCATGCGTTGCACGACGAGGCGCGTGGTCAGGTCGATCCGGTTCTGGAGAGCGTGCGTGAGACGGCTATCAGTTTTGGTCCGACGCAATCGCTGTTTGGTGTGTTGACCGAACCCGCGCAGCTGTCAGCTTCCGAGCCGCGCTCGAAAACAGCCATCCTGATGCTCAACACGGGAGGGATCTACCGGATAGGCCCGGCCCGGCTGTACGTCAAGATGGCTCGGGCTTGGGCCGCGCGCGGCTATCGCACATTTCGCTTTGACCTGACGGGCATCGGCGACAGTGGTCCCTCTCTGGGCGGCGAGAGCGTCAACATCTATTCAAGAGATTCCACAGCCGATGTCAAAGCCGCCATCGACTGCCTGATTGCCCGCGGATGCAGCCGCGTGGTGGTGATGGGTATCTGCTCGGGGTCCTACGTGGCGTTCCAGACGGCGCTGGTAGACCCGCGCGTAACCGGCCAGATTTTGATGAATACGCGCTTGCTGGAATGTCAGGACGAAGCATGGCAGGGCGCCATGCAAAGCTACTACAAATCCACGCACTTTTACCGCCGTGCCCTTCTGCGGCCCGACGTTTATCGGCGCCTCTTCCGCGGAGAGGTGAACGTCGCCGGCATCGCGAAACGTTTTCACACGATCTTCAAGGCAAGACTCAAGGGGTCGCTGACAAAGCTGCTGCAGCCTTCGTCCGCATCGGAGGGGGTATTGTCCAAGGTCAAACGCCTGAGCGCACGTGGAACGGACACACTGATGATCAGCGCAGCAGAAGACGACGGCCGGGACTATCTTGATTTCCACTTCGGTCCGCTGGGTAGCCACATGCGAGGCAGTCCCAACTTCAAGATGATCATCGTCGAGAAGACCGATCACACCTTCTCCAATGCCGACAGCCAGCAGGTCGTGATTGCCGCTGTACAAGACCATCTGGAAAAGCGCCTCCTGATGGCAGTCTGACTTTTTCGAAACCATTCCCGGCGTCTCATTGCACCTCCAGATCTATCGTGAACGAGAAGCCGACAAAGTCCGCAGCTCGTTCAGAAACTGAATCAGACGCTGCCAAACCCTCCGCCACCGGGTGTGTAAATTTCAAACACATCGCCCACCTGCATGGCGGCCTGGCCGATGTGGTCCAGCGACTCAACCGATCCATTGGCGCGTACCACCTGATTTTTTCCAACCGCTCCTGACTTGCCGCCCGCCATGCCGAACGCGCCGCTCTTGCGTCCGTTGGACAAAATGCTGGCAGTCATGGGCTCCAGAAACCGCACGCGCCGCAGACCCCCGTCGCCGCCATGCCAGCGCCCTGCGCCGCCCGAGCCCTCGCGGATTTCATAGCTCTCCAGGCGCACCGGAAACCGGAACTCCAGCACTTCCGGGTCGGTCAGGCGTGAGTTGGTCATGTGGGCCTGTACGACGCTGGTGCCATCAAACCCGCCCGTCAGGACACCTCGCGAATCGAACACCCCCCCCGCGCCCGAGCCGCCCGAGATCGTTTCGTAATACTGGTGTCGTTCATTACCAAAGGTGAAATTGTTCATGGTGCACTGGCCGGCCGCCATCACGCCCAGCGCGCCGTAAAGCGCATTGGTGATGCAGGTCGAGGTCTCTACGTTGCCCGCCACCACCGATGCCGGCGGGTGCGGGTTCAGCATCGAGCCGTCCGGAATGATGACTCTCAAAGGCTTGAGGCAACCTGCATTGAGCGGAATATCGTCGTCGACCAAGGTGCGAAAGACGTACAGCACCGCGGCCATGCACACCGCTGTTGGCGCGTTGAAGTTGTTGACCTGCTGCGGAGAGGTGCCGGTGAAATCTATCTCGGCGCTGCGGTTTTGGTTGTCGACCCGGATTGCCACTTTGATCTGCGCGCCGTTGTCGAGCGGCAGGGTGAACTCGCCGTTCTTCAAACGCGTGATGACGCGGCGCACCGATTCTTCGGCGTTGTCCTGCACGTGATTCATGTAGGCCAGCACAACATCAAGGCCGAACGCATCGACCATCTTGCGCAGCTCCTGCACACCCTTTTCATTGGCGGCGATCTGCGCCTTCAAATCGGCCATGTTCTGCTGCGGATTGCGACTCGGGTATTTCCCACTCTTGAGCAGCGACAGCATTTCTGCTTCGCGCAGCACGCCGCGCTCGACCAGTTTGACGTTATTGATCTGCACGCCCTCTTCCTCGATCAAGGTGGAAAACGGCGGCATAGAGCCCGGCGTGGTGCCGCCGATGTCAGCATGATGACCTCGGGAGCCCACATAGAAAGTGGGTTCAGTCGATGCGTTCAGGTACACCGGCGTGATCACCGTGATGTCCGGCAGGTGCGTGCCGCCGTGATACGGGTCATTCAGCACGTACACATCGCCCGGCTGCATCTTGCCGGCGCCAGATCGCAGGTCCTCTTCGGCCCCGCGAATCACCGTCTTGATGCTCTCGCCCATCGAGCCCAGGTGTACCGGCATGTGCGGCGCGTTGGCGATCAGGTTACCGGCCGTGTCGAAGAGCGCGCAGCTGAAATCCAGCCGCTCCTTGATGTTGACCGAGTACGCCGTGTTCTGCAGCTGCAGCCCCATCTGCTCGGCAATGTTCATGAAGAGGTTGTTGAACACCTCCAGCAACACCGGATCGACCGTGGTACCCGCCGCGAACACGATGGCGCGCGCGACCCGCCGGTCCAGCACCAGATGATCGAGCTCGGTCAGCGCCGCTTCCCAGCCAGGCTCGACCACAGTAGTCGCATTTTTCTCGGCAATGATGGCCGGCCCGGCAATCACGTCACCCGACCGCAGATCTTCGCGAACAACCAGCGCAGCATCGTGCCAATGCCCGCCTGAATACATGCGTACCGTTTCGCGACGCGGTAGTTCACGCGCGGGATGCAAGGCGTGCCGCGGCTCGACTGGCGCATCGCCGCTCAGAACCGCCTCGACCGAGACGGCCTCGACCACCAGGCCCTTGCCTTGCATCAGGAATGAAAAGCGCTGACGATAGGCGGTTTCGAAGCTGGCTTGAATTGTCTGTAACGAGCCGAATGGCACGATAAGCGCCGCATCGCTTCCCTCATAACGTACGTGCACGCGCCGGTGCGTCACGAGCTGGCCGTCGCTCGCCTGCTGGCGGGCCAACTCGGCTTCAGCGCTTGTAGCAAGCTCGTCCAGCGTTGCAGAGACCTGTCTGAGTGCCACTTCATCGAGCTGAAGCTCAACCGCCTTCTCACGAATCACGTTCTGGTCGGCCAGACCCATGCCATAGGCCGACAGCACACCCGCCAGCGGATGCACGAACACCCGCGTCATGCCGAGCGCATCGGCCACGAGGCAGGCATGCTGGCCGCCCGCCCCGCCGAAGCATTGCAGGGTGTAACGCGTCACGTCGTAGCCGCGTGCGACCGAAATTTTCTTGATGGCGTTGGCCATCTGCTGGACCGCGATGTTGATGAAACCCTCTGCCACCGACTCGGCGCTACGCCCTGTCTGATCCGCAAGCTCGCTGAATTTTTCTTCGACCGCTTCAAAGCTCAGTGCTTCGTCCGCACCCGGACCAAACACCTTTGGAAAATAACGCGGCTGAATTTTGCCGACCATCAGGTTCGCATCAGTCACGGCCAGCGGGCCGCCGCGCCGGTAACTGGCGGGGCCGGGGTTGGCACCTGCACTTTGCGGCCCGACCCGAAATCGCTCCCCATCGAACTTGAGCAACGAGCCACCACCGGCGGCCACCGTGTGAATGCTCATCATGGGTGCGCGCATGCGCACGCCGGCCACCTGGGTTTCAAATTCGCGCTCAAACTCACCGGCGAAGTGAGATACGTCGGTCGAGGTACCGCCCATATCGAAGCCGATCACCTTGTCGTGACCCGCC
>JANNKV010000416.1:0-3963 GCA_031396485.1 Polaromonas sp.
GCTGCGCTTCACGGCCTACGGCTGGAACGTCGTCGGCCCGATCGACGGGCACGACGCTGCCGCCGTGGCCGCGGCGCTGGTCGACGCAAAAAAATCGCATGACAAGCCGACGCTGATCATCTGCAAGACCCACATTGGCAAGGGCTCACCGAACCGCGCCAACACCGCCAAGGCGCACGGCGAGCCGCTGGGCGTGGAAGAAATCAAGCTCACGCGCGAAGCCATCAACTGGCCGCACGCGCCGTTTCACATTCCCCAGGAAAGCTACGATGCCTGGGATGCCAAAGCCAAAGGCCTCGCGGCAGAAGCAACCTGGGATGCGGCCTTTGCGAGCTACAAGGCAGCCTATCCTGAACTCGCCGCCGAGTTCACGCGCCGCATGAAGGGCGATCTGCCGAAAAGCTTTTCGCAACTGGCCGTCGACACCGTCATCGGCGCGCACACCAAGGCCGAAACCGTTGCCTCGCGCAAGGCCTCGCAGATCGCTCTCGTAGCGCTCACCGTCGGCCTGCCCGTACTGCTCGGCGGCTCGGCCGTCCTGACAGGCTCGAACTTCACCAACACCAAGGCCACCGCGCCGCTGCGCTTCGACATGAACGGCGAAGTCGTGCTGACGGCCAATGCGGAAGGCGTCAGCGCCGGCGGCCGCCACATCAACTACGGCGTGCGCGAATTCGGCATGGCCGCGGTGATGAACGGCATCGCGCTGCACGGCGGCTTCATTCCCTACGGCGGCACATTTTTGACCTTCAGCGATTACAGCCGCAACGCCATCCGCATGGCGGCGCTGATGAAAATCCGAGTCGTGCATGTGTTCACGCACGACTCGATCGGCCTCGGCGAAGACGGCCCGACGCACCAGTCGATCGAACACGCCGCCAGCCTGCGCCTGATTCCGAATCTGGACGTGTGGCGCCCGGCGGACACGGCCGAAACCGCGGTCGCGTGGGCGGTCGCGCTGCAAAACAAGACCAAGCCGACCGCGCTGCTGCTTAGCCGCCACAACCTGCCGTACGCGCCGAAAACCGACCTCGGCGAAATCAGCAAGGGCGCCTATATCCTGGCTGAACCCGCAGAAGTCGGTCTGAACAAAAAAGCGCAAGCCGTTATCATCGCCACCGGCTCGGAAGTGACGATTGCGCTGAAGGCGCAGCAACTGCTGGCCGAACGCAAAATCGCCGTGCGCGTGGTGTCTATGCCCAGTACCACGACTTTCGACAAGCAGAAGTCATCGTACAAATCCGAAGTGCTGCCTGAAGGCATTCCCCGCATTGCGGTGGAAATGGGCGTGACGGACGGCTGGTGGAAGTACGGTTGCGCCGCCGTAGTCGGCATCGACTCCTACGGCGAAAGCGCGCCGGCGCCTGTACTCTTTAAGCACTTCGGTTTTACGCCAGAAAATGTGGCGGATACGGTGCGCAAGGTGCTCAAAAAATAATTTGCTCAACGGCACTTTTATCCACCGTTCGGGCTGAGGCTATCGAAGCCGCTGCGCTTATCCGCAGAACCCTTCGACAGGCTCAGGGCGAACGGGTCCAAAAACTGATCATTTTCTATTCCCCATTTACAGGAGATCCATCATGACCATCAAAGTAGGCATCAACGGCTTCGGCCGCATCGGCCGCAACGTCTTCCGCTCCGCGGTGCAGAGCTTTTCCGACATCGAAATCGTCGGCATCAACGACCTGCTGGAGCCCGAGTATCTGGCGTACATGCTGCAGTACGACTCGGTGCATGGCCGCTTCAAGGGCGACGTCAAAATTGACGGCAACACGCTGATCGTCAATGGCAAGAAAATTCGCCTGACGCAGGAGCGTGACCCGGCCAATCTGAAGTGGGGCGATGTGGGCGCTGAAGTCGTGATCGAATCTACCGGTCTGTTCCTCGATAAAGCCTCGGGCGAAAAGCACCTGGCTGCTGGTGCGAAAAAAGTTATTTTTTCCGCCCCGTCGAAAGACGACACGCCCATGTTCGTCTTCGGCGTCAACGACAAGACGTATAAGGGCGAAGCAATCATCTCGAACGCCAGCTGCACCACCAACTGTCTGGCCCCGATTGTTAAGGTGCTGAACGACAAGTGGGGCATTAAGCGCGGTTTGATGACCACCGTGCATGCCACCACCGCGACGCAAAAAACTGTTGACGGCCCGAGCAACAAGGACTGGCGCGGCGGCCGCGGCATTCTGGAAAATATCATTCCTTCGTCCACAGGCGCGGCCAAGGCCGTTGGCGTGGTGATTCCCGAGCTGAACAAAAAGCTCACCGGCATGTCGTTCCGCGTGCCCACATCGGATGTGTCGGTGGTCGACCTGACCTGCGAGCTCAGCAAGGAAGCGACACTGAAAGAAATCTGCGCCGAGATGAAAGCGCAGAGCGAAGGTGCCCTCAAAGGCGTGCTCGGCTATACCGAAGACAAAGTGGTCGCCACCGATTTCCGCGGCGACACCCGCACGTCGATTTTTGATGCCGACGCGTCCATCGCGCTCGACAGTACCTTTGTGAAAATTGTCGCCTGGTACGACAACGAATGGGGCTACTCGAACAAGTGCCTGGAGATGGTGCGGGTGGTGGCGAAGTAACTTTTTGCTTGCTTCAATAAAAAACGCGCTCACGAGCGCGTTTTTTTATGGCGGTGGCGCAAGGGCAGACGCCTTGTCCGACCGATAAACCAGCTTCATCGGTTGAAAAATCAGCCCGTTGCCCTGCTGCGGCCCGCCGACGGATTCAAATCCGAAGCGCCCGTACACCGGCACGGCATTCAGGCTCGCGTTGACAGTGAACTCACCCGGGTTTCCGGTTGCCAGCGCAGCGTCGCGCGCAGCGAGCCACAGTTGCTTGCCGATGCGGCGCCCTTGATAGGCCGGCGCGACGAAAAGATGGTGCAGATGCCGGCACTCCCGAATCGCCGCCGCGCCGCAAAACTCGCCGTCCCACTCGCCGATCAAATAATTGATGTCGGGTCGGGCAATAAAAATACGCAGCGCCGTTGGCGTTGTGGCCTCGACAAACTTGTCGGCGCCGTAGCCATCAGGTGTGGAAAAAAAGAAATGCGCCAGCGATTCGATGAGCGCGCTGAGCTGATCCGCGTCATCGGGTGTCGCCTGCCGAATCGTCATCTTCGGGTGTTTACGCATCATTCGATTTTGCGGCCAAACTGCCGGAACTGGGGCCACGTCCTGGCTGGCACGCAGGGCGACGGTGACTTCTGCAAAAAGCCCTTGCAACAACCGGCGCAATGCCAGGCTCGTACCATGAAGCGATTGATTCAAGGAGCCTTTTGATGAACCTGCCCAACATCGGCCTCGGCACCTTCCGCCTTGAAGGCGCGCAGGCGATTGCGTCCGTCTCGGCTGCGCTGGAGACGGGCTACCGTCTGATCGACACCGCGCAGATGTATAACAACGAAACCGAAGTCGGCAAGGCCGTGGCCGCCAGCGCTGTGCCGCGCAGTGAAATTGTCGTCACCACCAAAATCTGGCCAGACAATTTCGCACGGCTGGTGCCCAGTCTGAAGGAAAGCCTGGCCCGCCTGCGGATGGACGAGGTCGAGCTGACCTTGCTGCATTGGCCTGCGCCGGGTAACGGCGTGCCGCTGGCCGACACCGTGGGCGCGCTGATGGACGCGAAGGCTGCAGGCTTGACGCAGCAGATCGGTGTGTCGAACTTCAACATCGCGTTGATGCAGCAAGCCATCGCTATCGCAGGCCCGGGCAGCATTGCCACCAACCAGATCGAGCTCAGCCCCTACCTGCAAAACCGCAAGGTCGCCGCATTCGCGAAGGCCCAGGGCATCCGCATCACGTCGTACATGACGCTGGCGCGCGGCGAGGTGATGCGCGATGCGGTGTTGCAGAAGATCGCACAGCGGCTGGGCGCCACTGCGGCGCAGGTGGCGCTGGCGTGGGCCATGCAGCTGGGCATCACGGTGATTCCTTCGTCGACCCGGCGTGAAAACCTGGAGAG
>JANNKV010000206.1:0-18528 GCA_031396485.1 Polaromonas sp.
GCTTTGTCGAACTGACGGCCACCACACCGGCCAAACTGTTCGGGCTGTTCCCCAAAAAAGGCACGATTGCTGTCGGAAGCGACGCCGACGTGGTGCTGTTTGACCCGGCGGCCACGCAAACCGTGCACGCCAAAGACCTGCACGGCAACTGCGACTACACGCTGCTCGAAGGCCGCACCCTGCGCGGGCGGGTTGAAAAGGTTTTTCTGCGCGGCAACCTGATTGTCAACGGTCAGCACTGGCTGGGGCGCGAAGGCATGGGCCAGTTTGTGCCGCGCGGCGAGGTGCGTGCGTTCTGAACGGCTCGCCTTCGCATTGCTTACTATCATGGCACCATGATTCCCGTCAAACCCGCCAACCTTGCAGAACTGCGCGACTTGATTGGCCGCGAGAGTGAGCGCCTGACCCCCCGCATGCGCGACGCCGCACGCTATGCGATTGACCACCCCAATGACATTGCCTTGAACCCGGTGGCCACCGTGGCGGTGATGGCGAAAATCGCGCCCGCGGCCTTCATACGCCTGGCCAAGGCTTTGGGCTATGACGGCTACTCGGACCTGCAACGCCTGTTTCGGGAACCCCTGCATCGATCAGTCAAACCCACGTTTCGCGAACGTATCCGCCACTACGGTGGCGAGCAGACACTGGACAACCCCGAAGACCCGGCCGAAGTGCTGCGTGCCTTCAGCCAGGCCAACATCGTGTCGCTGGAACACCTGCATGCCGACTCCAGCAGCCTGCCCCTCAAGGAAGCGATCAGCCTGATCCAGAAAGCACGCATCGTGCACGTGCTGGGCCTGCGCCGGTCTTATGCGGTGGCGGCGTATCTGGCCTATGCACTCAACAGGGTCGGGCAGCCCGCAGTGCAGATCACGGGCCTGGGCGGCGCGATTGCCGAGCAGGCCAGCGTCGCCAACGCACAAGACCTCTTGATCGCCATCAGCTTTCCACCCTACGCAGCCGATACGCTGCAGGTGTGCGAGCAGCTGCGCCAGAACGGCGTCAAGCGCCTGGCGATCACCGATGCCTTCCTGAGCCCGGTGGCGAAAGATGCCGACCTGGTGCTGGAAGTCAATGACGCCAAGCTGCTGGGGTTTCGCTCGCTCACATCAGCCATGTGCCTGGCGCAGACGCTGGCCGTGGGCCTGGCCTTTGACAAGCGCAGCAAGCGGCAAACGCGCAGCGGTAGCCACGCTGCCGCTCACGCCTTGGCACCTGATCTTCAAGACATCGACTGCTGAGTAGCCCATGCCATCCCATCGTCAGGTTTTAACCATAGAGCCGCTGTCATTTGAGGCGTTCAAGCCCTTCGGTGATGTGATCGAGGCCCGTGACGCGGTACGTCACTTCCCCATCAACGACGGCTTCGCCGAGCGCTACCATGACCTCGCGCGGGTAAATGTTTCCAGCGGTGGTGGTCATGCCCTCATCAATATTTTCAGGGCGAAGCCGCGCAGCCTGCCGTTCGAGCTGCGACTGCTGGAGCGCCACCCGCTGGGCAGCCAGGCATTTGTGCCGCTGTCGCCCTTGCCGTATCTGGTGGTAGTGGCGCCGATTGCGGCAGAGCCCGATTTAAAGGACGTGAGATGCTTTCAGGCAGCGCCGGGCCAGGGCGTTAACTACGCGCGGGGCACCTGGCACCATCCGCTGATTGCACTGCATGCTCCCTGTGATTTTCTGGTGGTAGACCGCGGTGGCCCGGCCGATGAGGCCAACTGCGACGTCTACCCTTTGAGCGGTTCATCCCTCTGGATCGAATCAAACTGACCCTTAACCAGGAGCGAATGCCATGACCACCTCCGCCGCTGATACCGACGCCGGCAAGCAAGCCGGCGCCATCGTTGAAGAATTTCTTCGCATCATCATGATTCCCGACCCGGTGGGCGCACGCGCTTTCACCGCGCCGGACATGCAGATTCACTTCACTGGCGGCCGCCCGATGCGGGACCCCGGCGAAAGCAGCGCCTTCAACGCCAGCCGTTATGCATGGGTCAAAAAGCGCTTCGAGCGCACCGACGTGGTGGCAGGTGCCACCGCGCAGGAAGCCATCGTCTACAACATTGGTACCCTCTACGGCGCCTGGCTGGACGGCACGCCATTTGAAGGTAACCGCTATGTGGACCGCTACGTCGTGAAGGACGGCCTCATCGTGAAAATGGACGTGTGGAATGACAGCGCCGAATGGTTGCTGGTGCGCGCCGGCCTGACTGCGGCATGGCCATCGCCGATGGGCAAGTCTGCCTAACTGGCCTTTTTCTTGACAAAGCCTTCATGCCAGACGCCATCCATTTTTACGAACCCCGCCACGGCCACCGCCTGCCGCATGACCCTTTCAATGCCATCGTCGGGCCGCGTCCGATCGGATGGATCTCGTCGCGCAACGCAGCAGGCGCGCTCAACGTGGCGCCCTATAGTTTTTTCAACGCCTTCAACTACACACCGCCCATCGTCGGCTTTGCCAGCATTGGCTACAAAGACACCGTTCGCAATGTCGAGCAGACCGGCGAATTCGCCTGGAACCTGACCACGCGCGCGCGGGCCGAAGCCATGAACCAGACCTGCGCGCCGGTGCCACCGGAAGTCAGCGAGTTTGAATTGGCAGGCCTGACGCCAGCGCCGTCCCGCGTGATTGCCGTGCCGCGCGTCAGCGAAAGCCCGGTTTCCTTTGAATGCAAGGTCACGCAGATCGTCCAGTTGCAGGGCGCCGACGGCGAAAAAGTCCCGACCTGGCTGGTGCTGGGTGAAGTGGTGGCCGTGCATATCGCCGAGGCCTTGCTGAAAGACGGCATCTACGACACCGCCGCAGCCGGGCACATCCTGCGGGGCGGCGGCGCGGGTGACTATTTCAGCGTGGGGCCACAGCAGCTGTTCCGGATGCGCCGGCCGGTCTAGCCGTGCTCTTTAGATCGACAGCGAATCGGGTTGCACGCAGGCCTTTGAAGCAGTACGACCGGAGTGACGCAAAGACGCTATGAATTAAATAGCTGCTCACGCAGATTCTGCCTGGGCAAGAGGCACTATTTGCTTATGAAATGGGCTTGATGGCTCACTGACTGACAAAAAGCTGGCGTTCGCATTAGAACTATGAAAGTCAGCGCGCCGCTCTTCACGCTTATTTAAGTCCCGAACGCGGATTCGACAGCCTGATTTTCGCCATGTTTTATGCCTAGCATGGAAGGTATGCGATGCGGACTCAGTCATGTTTGATGCTTGAGGGGCGGGTATCGGCCAGCTGCCACAATTGACCAGCCTCTTTGGGCGCAAACTCGCTACCGACTGCCGTTAGTCAGTACAAGATATTCGAGAGAATCACATGAGCGTTCGCGATCCGATCCCCCCACGCAGGCACTACTACTCCGTTAGGAGCGGCAAGCGGGCTCCCGATGAAGGGCTGGGCTTGGGCGATTTCAAAAGGTTCTTTCGCGCAGCCTTCGACAAGCTTTGGGAAGACGGCTTATTTCAAGAGTGGTTCGGCTACTGCTGCGTGGATGCTGGCGACGTCAATGGAAAGGCAGGAGCGGACATTGGATTGTTTATCTTCCGCAAGCTCCGAAAGATGACCCTATGGCCGATCGGGGATAAATTGGACATGTTTTCGGAGGATGACTTGTTCGATCTCATCGAACTCTTGCACGACCACGCATCCAAGGGGATCGATGGCAGCTACCACCAATACAACCAGTGCGGGTGGCACTATTCCAAGTTCGACGCCAAAGCAGGCAGGGATATTTTCCGCCAAGAGATGAACGATATCTTGGCTGACTACGCACGCGGCTTCGAGCTGTCCTCATCTGGTGAGATTCTGACTTTGGCCGAGGACGCCTTCGCGCCTATGCTCACCGCCGAAATTCCCCATCCGGACAGCGCCAACGTCCGCGAGCGAGTTGAGGCTGCTAAATTGAAATATCGCCGGCGGTCTCTCTCTGAGCGCAAGGACGCAATCCGGGATCTCGCCGATGTCCTTGAGTTTCTGCGAGCCGAGGCCAAGTCCGTCCTGAGCTCCAAGGACGAAGCTGATATCTTTCAGTTGGCCAATGGCTTCGGCATCCGCCACCATCGTAAGGACCAGAAAACCGACTACGACTCCTCTATTTGGCTCAGTTGGATGTTCTACTACTACCTCGCGACAATCCACGCTTGCCTGCGCCTAATCGAAAAGTCCGATGCCGGAAGCGGCGGCCCTTCGGCCCAGAAAAACCTGTAGTGCGCTTCGCGCTTTGCCACTATGAGAGCTGTCTTGAGCGCAGTAGCGGCAAGCAAACGCCTGCTGTGGAGTAGCCCGTATAACCGCTTTGGGTTCCCTCTGCCCGCCATGAATGACCGCAGACTGGCGGCCAAGGCTCATTAACAGACACCCGCCCCACCCTACTCCACAGTCACACTCTTCGCCAAATTCCGCGGCTTGTCCACATCCGTTCCCCGCGCCACCGCCGTGTGATAGGCCAGCAGCTGCAGCGGCACGACATGCAGCAGCGGGCTGAGTGCACCGTAGTGTTCGGGCATGCGGATGACGTGGATGCCTTCGCTGTTGCCCAGACGACTGTCGGCGTCGGCCAGCACGTACAGCACGCCGCCTCTAGCGCGGACTTCCTGCAGGTTGCTTTTCAGCTTTTCGATCAGGCTGTCGTTCGGTGCGACGGCCACGACGGGCATGGCGCTGGTGACGAGTGCCAGCGGGCCGTGTTTGAGCTCGCCGGCCGGGTAGGCTTCGGCGTGGATGTAGCTGATTTCCTTCAGCTTCAGCGCGCCTTCCAATGCAATCGGGTAATGCAGCCCACGACCGAGGAAGAGCGCGTTTTCCATCTTCGCGAAGTCTTCGGCCCAGGCGATGATCTGCGGCTCGAGTGCCAGCACAGCCTGCAGCGCGGCGGGCAGGTGGCGCATCGCTTTGAGGTGCGCAGCTTCTTCGGCGTCTGACAGGCGGCCCTTGCTTTGTGCCAGTGCCAGCGTCAGCAAAAAGAGCCCCGCCAGCTGCGTGGTGAAGGCTTTGGTGGACGCGACGCCGATCTCGACTCCGGCGCGGGTGACGTAGGCGAGCTTGCATTCACGCACCATGGCCGAGGTGGCGACGTTGCAGATGGTCAGCGTCTGCGTCATGCCCAGGCTTTGCGCGTGGCGCAGCGCGGCCAGCGTGTCGGCCGTTTCGCCGCTTTGCGTGATGGTGACGACCAGCGACTTGGGGTTGGGCACCGAGGTGCGGTAACGGTATTCGCTGGCGACTTCGACCTGCGTCGGAATGCCGGCGATCGATTCAAGCCAGTATTTCGCTGCGCAGCCGCTGTAGTAGCTGGTGCCGCACGCCAGAATCAGCACCGAGTCGATGTCTTTGAAAACCCGAAATGCGCCGTCACCGAAAAGCTCGGGGACGATCCCTTCCACGCCTTCGAGCGTGTCGGCAATCGCACGTGGTTGCTCGAAAATTTCTTTTTGCATGTAGTGGCGGTATGGGCCCAGCTCGGCCGCGCCGCTGTGCGCGTGCACGGTTTTGACTTCGCGACGCACAGCGTTGTGCTGTTTGTCGATGACCCAATACTTGCCCAGCTGAATGTCCACCAGGTCACCTTCCTCGAGGTAGACGATCTGGTCTGTCACGCCCGCCAGCGCCATCGCGTCGCTGGCCAGAAAGTTTTCGGAATTGGCCTTGCCGACGCCCAGAATCAAGGGTGAGCCGGCGCGCGCGCCGACGACGCGGTGCGGCTCGTCTTTGCAGAACGCGGCTATTGCATAAGCGCCGCGCAGTTGCACCACGGCCGCCTTCAGCGCTTCGAACAAGTCGCCGTCATACAGGCTGTCGACCAGATGCACGATGACTTCGGTGTCCGTCTGGCTGTCGAAGACATAGCCCTTGGCCTGCAGCGCCCCGCGAAGTTCGTCGTGGTTTTCGATGATGCCGTTGTGAACCAAAGCAATCTTGCCGGGACGGTTGGCCACCGGGCCGGTTCCGTGGCTGAAATGCGGGTGTGCGTTGTGCACGGCCGGGGCGCCGTGCGTAGCCCAGCGGGTGTGGGCAATGCCGGTGGCGCCTTCGAGCTTCTCAAGACTGACCTGCTCCTGCAACTCGGCCACGCGCGAGGTGCTGCGCGCACGTTTCAGTCCGCCGGCATGAACAGCCACGCCGCAGGAGTCATAGCCCCGGTACTCGAGCCGCTGCAGGCCCTGCACCAGGATGGGAACGATGTTTTGAGTAGAAACCGCTGCAACAATGCCGCACATAGACACACCTCTTGAAAATTGATGGGTGAATGCTAATGCCAGTCTGTTTTTTAGTGTGATCGTTTAAGCCTTTAAAAAGGCATAAAATTTCATTTTTTCTATTGAATTTAATTTAATTCTATTTATAGTAATTAAATGGAACAATTAACGCTAGATGAGACCGACATCATCCTGTTGGAGTCGATGCAAACCGACGCGTCGCTCAGCAACCTGACCCTGGCCGCGCAGGCGCGCATTTCGCCGCCGACCTGCCTGCGCCGCGTCAAACGGCTGCGCGACGCTGGTCTGATCGAGCGCGAGATTGCGCTGCTCAGCCCCGACAAGCTCTCTGCAGCCGTGGGCCATGGCCTGACGGCGATTGTCGAAATCACGCTCGACCGGCAAGGCAGCGAACACCTTGACGCGTTTGAGGCGCGCGTCACCTTTGACGACGCCGTGCAGCAGTGCTACCGCGTGTCACCCGGGCCGGACTTCATTCTGCTGGTGCATGTAGCCGACATGCCGCGCTATCTGGCGCTGGCGCAACGACTTTTCACCGGCGACGCGAACGTGCGCAATGTGAAGGCTTTTTTCAGCCTGAAACGTGCCAAATTCAAGCCAAAAGTGCTGCTAGCCCACGGATAACGTGCGCGAGCAGCTACTAAAAATATAGCGCTCTACTTTGGCGCTTGACCTGTCAGCGATTGGCCAACGCTCTCAAGACCCTTCGCCGCGTGGCCCTGCCCCTAGCTTTTCGCGCACCGCTGCGCATAATCCGCAATGCCTGTTTTCCAGCCCCCATCCGCTCACGCCGATCAAGCCAATCGCGCAGACCTCGCCTCTCTGCTCCCACCCGACGATGCCTTGCGCGTCACGCTGCACGACGAGGTGCATGCGCGGCCGTCGGCGCTCGTCACCTTGCCGGCGTTGATCATTTACGTCGCGGTGCTCAACGAAGGCGTCAGCCGCGAGCAGGAGCTGACGCACTTGCGCCAGCTGCCCGGCCAGGAGGCGCTGGGCGCCGACCAGTTGAACGGCAACTTTTTACGCCTCAGCCTGCCGGGTCATACCGTGAAGTGGGAGCGCCACACCGAATTCACCCGTTATTCAATGATTCAGCCGATGCCGGCCAACGCGATGCTGGGCGCCTTGAAGCCTGCGCTGCTCGGTGCGCCTGCTGTCAGCGCAGAGTGGTTGAGAAGCATTCCCGGTCACACGGTGGTCGCCATTGCGCTGGCGATGGTGCATGCCGAGCTGGACGACAGCGCCGAGTTGCTGCGGAAGGCGCAAACGTGGTTTGGCGAGCGCACGGTGCTGGCCTCGCAGCTCGGCAACGGGCATTCATGGGCGCTGACCGACTTTCGCCTGGCCGCCGACGGCTTCGAAAAAATGCTGGTGATTGCGCCGCCCGGCACAACGGCTACGCGCGCAGGCCGTATCTCTCAGCGCCTGCTGGAGATCGAAACCTACCGCCTGATGGCACTGCGCGGCTTGCCCGTGGCCAAAGAACTCGGCCCGATGCTGAACGGCGCCGAAAGTTCGCTGGCTGACATCACGGCGCAGCTCGAAAATAAATCGGGCTCTGACCAGGAACTGCTCGACAAGCTGGTGGCGCTGGCCACGCGCGTCGAACGTGCGATTGCCGAGCACAGCTTCCGTTTTTCGGCCACACGCGCCTACAACACGCTGGTGAGCCAGCGCATCGCCGAGCTGCGTGAGAAAGCCATTCCCGGCACGCAGACCATCGGTGAATTCATGCAGCGCCGGCTGTCGCCCGCCATTGCCACCGTCGCTGCGTCGGCCGAGCGGCTGGCGTCTTTGTCTGAACGCGTGTCACGCACCAGCGCCCTGCTGCGCACCCGCGTCGACATCGCCACCGAAGCGCAAAACCAGCTGCTGCTGGAAAAACTCACGCGCGGGCAAGAGTTGCAACTTCGCCTGCAATCGACCGTTGAAGGTTTGTCGATCATGGCGATTTCCTACTACGCCGTCAGTCTGCTGCTCTACGCGGGCAAAGGCCTGCAGGCGGCAGGGTTGCCGTTAAACGCCGAACTGGCCACTGGCGCGTTGATTCCGCTGGTGCTGTGGGGCGTCTGGCGCACCACGCGGCGAATTCAGGACAAATTCAAGCACTGATGACCAGCCTCGCGTGCAGAGGCCGGCCGGAGCAAATTTGCAAGAGAAAAGTGCCTCTAGCCCAGGTAAAACGTGCGCAAGCAGCTATTAAATTAGTAGCAAAATCGCCGACTGCCAGCGCTGCCGCCCTGGCTCTTCCCTATTTTCGCAATTCTGGTGTGTCAGCCAGCGCCTGAATCAGCTTGGCCAGCGCGTCGTTGGAGGCGCGGACACTGGCTAGAGAAAAGTTGCTCTTGAACTCGTCAAAGCTGGCGTTTCCGTTGCCGGTCACTTTGACACTTTTGACCAGCTTGCCGCTGTCATCATTGATGTTGCAGGTGAGGTCTACGCTGAACGCGGTGGGAGGCCATGTGAACGGGCTGCTGGACGACGAGGTGGTGGCAATTTCAGGAAGGACGACCAGCTTGATGGCGCCGGCTTTCAAAGCGGCAGGGTCGTTGGCACTGCCCAATTTGCTGACGTCGGCAAACACTTCCGACAAGGCTTTGTACAGGCCAGGCTCCAGGTCCCGGTACGGAAAGTAGCGAACCTTGTCACCACCACCGCCAGGGGTAGTCACTTCCAGCGTGCGCAGGGATTCAGGCATGAAATAACCGACTTTTTTATTGATGACTGTTTTGCCAGCCGCTGGCGTGAGCGCCGCCAGGTCGGGGTTCATGTTGATGGGGTGCGCACAGCCGACCATCACGACACAGGCAAGCACGGCAGAAAGATAAGCGAAGAGACGTTTCATGATTTATTTTTTTGAAGGTTGAAGAACGAACTTGAACACCAGGTCAGGGACGAATGGCTTTGACAAAATCAGGGTCGTTCACGAGGGAGCCGACCAGTTTTTGAACCATCACGGGATAGTTGTTGGTAGCCAGCGGAATCGCTACCGCTGCGGCAAAAGAACTTTCCCACTGATGCTCAATGCGCTTGACCTTGTCAAAACGGACTTGTCCAGCAGACTTGACCAGAAAGCGCGCTTCCATTTGTCCTTCATTGGTACGAAAGCCGCCGGCATCAATGTTGTTTTTGAGCAGAGTCCCGGAGATCTCGACGCCAGACTGGGGGTTGCTGAGCTTGGCCATATCCAGCTCCTGGCGCAGGGCCGCAGCGAGGTAATCACCGTAGTGGTTGCCGACGGGCGACGTGATGCTGTTGGCGCGCAGCGATAGTGAATTTGCACCCGACATGCCCGGGGTGACGCCAATTTCACAGGACTTGACGGTGACGTTGGCGCCGGCCTTCTTCAACGCCTCGACGTTATTGATCGATGGCGAATAGTTGGGCGCCGGCCCGGCACAACCCGCCAGAACGGCGGACACGGCCACAGCCGCAACCAGGAAACTCTTCCTGTAATTTTTTAACATGGTCAAACCCTCTAATTGTTATGAGATAAAACGCGCCGTTCATTGCAAACAGAGCGCGGCAATCCTAACCCGCAAACAAAGGTCTTAAAGGTGTTTTTATGGGCCTGGAAAGCTGGGCCGGACCATCGGCAGCATTTCTGCCAAGCCAGACACGGTTAGCGTGATATTTTCACGGGCCGCGTCCAGCCGGCAACGCTGACCTGCTTGCCGCGCGCAACGCTCAATGTGCCCGGCGGCGTGCTTTTGGTGATGGTGCTGCCGCCGCCCACGGTGCCACCGGCGCCGATGGTGACGGGCGCCACCAGCACGCAGTTGCTGCCGATGTGCACGTCGGCTTCGATCACCGTGCGGTGCTTGTTGGCGCCGTCGTAGTTGGCGGTGATGCTGCCGGCGCCGTAGTTGACCCGTTCGCCGACCGTCGCATCGCCCAGGTAGGCCAGATGGTTGGCCTTGGCGCCTTTGGCCAGTGTGGCATTTTTGACTTCGACAAAGTTGCCGATGTGGACTTCAGCGCCGAGTTGCGCGCCGGGACGCAGGCGGGCGAACGGGCCGACCAGCGCGCCCTCGCCCACCTGTACGCCGAGCTTTTCGCCGTCGATATGGGTGAAGGCATGAATCACCGCGCCGGCCGCAATCGTGGCGTTGGCAATCACGCAGTTGGCGCCTATGCGTACGCCGTCGCCCAGCGCCACGGTGCCTTCGAACACGCAGTTCACGTCGATCTCGACGTCCTGGCCGCAGGTCAAACTTCCGCGCACGTCGAAGCGGGCCGGGTCACGCAGACGCACGCCCTGGGTCATCAACGCGTTGGCTTGCCGGCGCTGGTATTCGCGTTCGAGCTCGGCCAGCTGCAACGGACTGTTGACGCCCGCTACCTGGGCCGCATCCGTGATCTGGTGCGCGACGACGGCCACGCCGTCTGCCACAGCGAACTTGACGATGTCGGTCAGGTAGTACTCGCCCTGCGCGTTCTTGTTATCGAGTCGCGCCAGCCAGCTACGCAGGTAACGCGTGGGCACGGCCATGATGCCGCTGTAAATCTCGTCAATGCCGCGTTGCGCTTCAGTGGCATCCTTGTGTTCGACGATGGCGCGCACCTGTGCAGATGCTTGCGTACCGGCTCTGACGATGCGTCCGTAGCCGGTCGGATCAGGCATGCGAAGCGTCAGCAGTGCAAGCCGCTGTCCGTCGCATTGCGCCAACAATGCCTGCAGCGTGGCAGCTTCGGTCAGCGGCACGTCGCCTGACAACACCAGCGTCACGCCGTCATCAGCCAGCAAAGGCAGCGCCTGCTGCACCGCGTGACCGGTTCCCAGCTGCGGCTCCTGGCGTGCGAACTTTAGCCGTGATTTAACATCAAAAGAGGCTGCAGCCCAGGCGGAACCTGCGCAAGCTGCTTCTACTTCGATAGCACCGTGACCCGTAATCACGACGACCTGCCGGGCCGATACCCGCGCAGCGCAGTCAATCACGTGGCCGAGCAGTGCGCGCCCGCCCAAACGGTGCAACACTTTGGGCAACGCACTTTTCATGCGCGTACCTTTACCGGCGGCCATGATGACAACATCAACGGGGATTTGCATGAGTTTTCCTGTGATCTTTTCTTCTGTGAACGCTTGCATACCGCGAGACCGGTGGACAAGGCTGCCACGAATTATCGCGGTGCTTGCATTGACCGGCGTGCTGGTGGCCTGCAGCGCTGTCAAAACCCTCTACAGCCAGGCGCCCGATCTGGCCTATTGGTACCTCGACGGCTATGTCGACTTCAACGGTGCGCAAAGCCTGCAGGTGAAGACCGGACTCAGCAAGGTGCAGGCGTGGCACCGGCAGACCCAGTTGCCCGCCTACATCGACATTTTGCAAAAGCTGCAAGAGCGCATTCCTTCCAATATAACGGCTCTTGAGGCCTGCGAGGTCGTTGCCGAGGTGCGCGGGAAGCTGTTGACGGTCTCCAGCCAGATGGAGCCGACGGCAGTGGCCGTGGTCACCACGATCAGCGCCAGCCAGCTGCAGCAAATGGAAAGCAGGTTCGCCAAAAACAACGCCGAATACCGTGAAGATTTTATTGAAGGCACAGCGCAGGATAAGCGCAGCAAGCGCCTGAAAAAAGCGGTCAAGCGCGCTGAGATGCTTTATGGTGAACTGCAGGAAGAGCAACTCGCTGCCATCGCACAAAGCATAGATCGCTCGCGTTTTAACCCGGTGCTGGCCTTTGGCGAATGGCAGCGGCGGCAGCAGGATGTGCTCAGAACCGTTCGCAGTTTGTCTGCCAGTTTGCCCGCTTCATCCACCTCGGCCAACCAGACGGCACCTGAAAAAATCAGGCAGGCTATTCGCTCTCTGATCGACCGATCGGCTGAATCGCCCGACTCCGCCTATCGAAGTTACGCCAAGTCATTGACCGAACAGTCCTGCCAGAACTTCGCTGACTTTCACAACAAGACCACGCCGGCACAGCGCAAAAAAGCCGTTGAAACACTGAAGGGTTATGAGCAGGACTTTCGCACGCTCAGTGGCGCGTCTGCGCGCGTGAACGTGACACTGCGCGATTGATCGGGCGTGCAAGCTGCTTCACAAAGCAGTCTTCCAGCCTGGCTTTACCTTTCCTTCCCGAATGCCGTCTACGTTTTACTGACCCGGCGCCTTGGTGTGCGACAGGGCTTCGTCTTCGGCTTTCTTCAGCGCTTTAGCTTCTTCGGCGGTGGCTGGCTGGGCCGCTTCAGCGTCTGATTTCACATCAGCCGTTTCAAGATACGACTTGATGTTTTCCTGGTAGTCGCGGGTGCCTTCGTAGCTGCCCTCTCCCATCTGCTGCGCTGGCTTGGCCGGCTTGTCGGGGGTTTGGGCCTGCCGCTGGCGCGGTTGGAGTTCGGGCGTGCTGCCGCCCTGCTGCTGCGCGCGGTTGTCCGGGCGTTGCGCCTGCTGTTGTTGCGCGCGTACCGGGCGTTTCGCGTCGAGGTGGTGGGGCTGTGAAAACATGGGTAATCTCCTTGGGGCTTGAAGGTGTCTGACGGAGGAATCGGTAAAAGGCAGGCAAGCGTGGCACGGTACAGCTGCGGCCACTACTGCAATTGAAAAAACTTAGGCTAAGACCGGATCGTGAGGGAGCCTGTCAGTTTTCTTGAAGCCTTCATGTCAGCCCTCGCCTACGCGCCGCGGCCTACAGCAGCGGCACCTGGCGCCGCGGCTTTTCGTAATAGTCGGCAATCCGTTCGAGCGCCTTGGGGTTGAGCAGGCGCAGGCGCCCGTTCTGGATGTCATGCAAACCCAGATGCCGCAGTCGCCGCAGTGTTTTATTGGTGTGCACCAGCGACAGCCCCAGCGTGTCGGCAATGTGCTGCTGGTTGATCGGCCATTCAATCGTGCCGCCCTTGCCATCGGGATCTTTTTCTTCCAGTCCCAGGCGCTGCAGACGGCGGTAAAGATGCATCAGCAGCATCGCGACGCGTTCCGTGGCATTGCGCCTGCCGGTGGTGAGCAGGTAGTCGTCGACAAACCCTTCCCCGCGCGCCGCCAGCCAGGTGATGTCGTAGCCCAGTTCCGGTTGCTTGCGGAAAAGGTCCCACAAACCGTCTCGCGGAAAAACGCAAAGACTGACATCCGTGACGGCTTCAATGCCGTGCATGGCCGTGTCTGAAAACTCCTGCTGCAGGCCGACCAGGTCGCCGGGCAGCAAAAAATTCAGGATTTGCCGCCGGCCGTCGCTCAGGGATTTGTAGCGGAATGCCCAGCCCGAATACAGGGTGAACAGTTTGCCGTTGGGCTGCTGCTCGTGCACGATGGTGGCGCCGGCATCCACCCGAACGGTGCTGCTGCGGAACCCCTCGATGAAGTCAAGGGTGTCGGGTTTTACCGGTGTAAACGCTTCTGTACGGCGCAGCCGGCAATTGGCGCAGGGGGGTGGCGAGCTGCCGGCTGCGGGCGGGGCGATGGTATTGGCGGTCATGGTGCCTTTTTATTGAAGTGTCTTTTTACATTGTGGCAACTGAAACGCATCGCTACAGTTGCGGCCACTTATGCAAACAAGCACCCCAACAAGTACCCAACTGTACGAGGCCATCTACGTTAGCACCATAGCACCCGAATTGGCTATCCGCAGCGTGGCAGACATTGCCGGCAAGGCGCGTATCGCCAACCAGATAAAAGGAATCACCGGCCTGCTGATCTTCGATGGCATGCGCTATTGCCAGCAACTGGAGGGCTCTCAAAAGCAGGTGTTGAGCCTGATGGAGAAGATCCGGCACGATCCGCGTCACATCAACGTGGAAATCCTCCACCACGGTGAGCTGGCCGACCGGCGTTTCAAGAGCTTCAGCCTGGGCTACACCACGGTCGCCGACCCGGAGGTGCTGGAGCGGCTGGAAAAGCTCGATGGCCAAGCCGCCATCCAGGCTTTTCTGGCGCTGCTTTCACACGTTGATTACGCTTAGGAAGCGCTAAACAAGTCCCTCGCAGCGCGCGATCACCCGGGATCGGGCGGTTTGCGGCGTTGGCTTTCTTGCCAATATCCAGATATTGGCGGCGAAATCCGCCTTGCATCCCATCCCGATCCGGGCGCCGCGCATCCGCGGGGACTAAGCGCTTCCTTAGAACGCAGGGCATCAACCCTGCAGCGCCGCCCACATTTCCTTGTCGCGCTCGGCCGTCCACACGCGCGGGTGCTTGATGCCGCTGGCCTCGTCGAAGGCGCGGCTGACATCGAAGGGCAGGCAGTGCTCGTAGATAAACACATGACCGAAAATCGGGTCCATCGATTTGCGGGTGTGGTCCATCGCGGCCTTCAGGCTCATGCCAGCGGCTGCCGCTTCCTTGCCGGCGGCAAACAGCGTTTCAACCCAGCGTTTGGTGTAGTCAAGCGCCTTGTTGACGTTGGCGGCGCCCTTCATGGCTTCGCCGCGACCGGGCACGATGGCTTCGGCCTTCAGCGCGCGCAGGGCTTCCAGCGTGGCGGGCCATTCTTCGAGCTGCGCATCGCCGGTATAAACGCCGGCTTCATACTCAACCAGATCGCCTGAAAACAGCACCTTTTCGGCTTCAACCCAGGCAATCGTGTCGCCGCGGGTGTGGCCCGGGCCGGGGTGCCAGATCTGCACTTTCACGCCGCCCAGATCGATCAGCAGCTTGCCGGGCACCTCGTTTCTGGTCGGGTCGCCGCCAGCAATCACCATCGTCGGCCAGGTCAGGCCGGGCACGCTGTCGGCCTTGCGAAAGAGGCGCGGAAAGCGCTCCATCTCACTCTGCATGTCCTCGGCGCCACGCTCTGCGATCAGCTCGTAAGTGCCCTGGCTCGCTATGACTTCGGTAGCGCCTTCCGCAATATAGGCGCTGGCTCCCAGCACGCGCACCGCATGGTAGTGGGTCAGCAGCACGTACTTGATCGGCTTGTCGCTGACCGTGCGGATGCGGGCGATCAGGTCCTGCGCCATGGCCGGCGTGGCGGTGGCGTCGCTCACCATGATGAATTTTTCGCCGATGATGACGCCCGAATTCGGATCGCCTTCGGCCGTGTAGGCCCAGCAATGCGCGCTGAGTTGTTCAAAAGTGATTTTTTTGTCGTCCAGGTCGGACTGGGAGGCGAAGGCTTTGGACATGAGGGGCTCGGTGTGGGTGGTTCAGGGCATCTTACTGAAAGCTGCGCAAAATCGCAGCGGACGTCTGGCCTTGACTGGCGAGTCAGTGGCTTGCAACCGCAGCCAGCCACTGCGCCGCGCGCTGGCCCAGATCCGTCAGCGGCGCCGAGCCGTCGAGCGTGAGCACGCCCGGCTCGCCAGACGGGTCCTGCAAGGCGGCGAACTGGCTGGCGACCAGGCTGGGCGGGTAAAAATGACCCGCCCGCTGGGCCACACGCCGGAGCGATTCGGCTTCTGAAATTTGCAGATAGACAAAATAGAGCGGCGTGGAGGGCGGCGCAGCGGCGGCGCGCAGGCTATCGCGGTAGCCGGCTTTCAGCGCAGAACAGGTCAACACGGCGCCTTCGCCGTGCCGCGCCAGCTCCCGCCCCAGCGTGGTGAGCCAGTCGGCGCGGTCATCGTCCGTCAGCGCATCGCCGCGCTGCATTTTGCTGACGTTGCTGGCGGGGTGGAAGTCATCGCCTTCGATCAGCGGCAAACCCAGTTGCGTCGCGATCAAATGGCCGACCGCTGACTTGCCGCAACCGGCCACGCCCATCACGACCACGCGAACACAGGCGCTGGGCGCGGTGGCGGGTGCGAATGCGGCAGAAGAACCGTCAGGATCGGGCATGCCCAAATTATGACGGCCCGCCAGCGCTTCCAGGCCAGCGGGCGCCGCTGATGGTGCGCGCGGGTTGCAGTCAGTCAGCAGGACCTGCAGCGCGCGCCAGAATCTCTCGATATTGCATCAAAAGTGCTTCCAGCCCTCGACTTATCTGCGCCATCAGCTACAAAAATCATAGCGATGTAAGTGACAACTCGTTCCACCTCGGCGACTGCGGCATGTCCCAGGCCCAGAACCAGGCGGCCCATGGCCCGTACCGCCAGGCCGCTGGCGTGGCGTAAATCCAGCAGCGGTTGCAGCACACCCCCGCGCCAATGGGCTGTGGGCACTATTTGAAGCACAGTGGCAGCAGCACCCGGCGAGCCCCAGCTGAATTGGGCCGACGTTTTTTCGCCTCGTCCGAAGGGCTCCATCACCAGTTCCTGCCCGGGAAGCAGCGTCAGGCTGTCGCCGCGGCTCAAGAAATGGTCGCCAGCAATGACACGGCTGTACGGTCCGACCTCGGTCACCGTCACCCACACGCGCCCATGCGCAATGCGCAAGACGCTGAGCGCCTGGGCGCGCAATGTGATGGCGTGGCCAGCTTCCAGTCGCTGGACGAACTTCGCGGCGTCAGACGGCTCGCGACCGGGCTCGCCTGCGGCCGCTTCAGCGATGGCCGGGTGGCGCGCTGGCGCCACCGGTGTATGGCTTGCCCAGCTGCGGAGGTAGTACCCCCTTTTGAGCACGGGCCGGGCAACTTGCCCCGCCGTCGTGGCGGGGGTGGCGAGATGATCATTGAGGTGGTCCATGGTGTTCTCCAAAAATGACCTGAATGCAATTCTTCAGGGCTCGATGATCCGGCCGCCGCCCTTCCCAGTCCAATGAAATCGCGGTACGCTATTCATTCCCAATCAGCATCAATCGACATTAATCCACATCAACCATTCAACCTGACTGTCATGCAGCATTCACAAACCCATTTGCGTTCCCGGCCGATTGCCGCTGGTCAGCTGCGCGCGTTCGAAGCGGTGGCGCGGCACCTGAACTTCCGCCTTGCCTCGGAAGAGCTGGCTTTGACGCAATCGGCCGTCAGCAGGCAGATTCAGAGCCTGGAGGACGATGTCGGCGTCAGCCTGTTCCACCGCCACACCCGGGCGGTGGAGCTGACCGCCGCTGGCGGCCTGCTGCTGCGTGCGGTCACACCGTCGCTGGAGCGCATCGACGGCGCGGTGCGGCAGATTCGCCAAAGCGCCGGGCGCAAGAGTGTGTCAGTCACGACCTGGGCCTCGTTCGCATCGATGTGGCTGATCCCGCGCCTGGAGAGCTTTCAGCGCGAGAACCCTGACATCGACATCCGCATTGATGCGTCGGATGCGACGGTGGACCTGGATGTGTCAGACGTGGACCTGGCGCTGCGCTATGCCACGCCGGCGCATGTGCCGGCGCACGCGATTCGCCTCTTCGGCGAGCAGCTCACGCCGGTGATCAGCCCGTGGCTGCTGAAAAGCGGCCCGAAGCTGAAAAAGCCCGACGACCTGGCGCAGTTCACCCTGATCGAGGCCGGCGACGCCTACCACTTGCACATCGAATGGCTGAGCTGGCAGCGCTGGCTCAGCGAGCATGCGGCGCCGAAATTCGAACCCCGGCGCTGGCTGTATTTCAGCTATTCGTACCAGATGGTGCAGGCAGCACTCACGGGCCAGGGCGTCGTGCTGGCCCGCCTGCCGCTGATCGCCGAGGGGCTGGCATCAGGCGACCTGGTCGAGCCGCTGCCGCAGATGCGGCTCGAATCGCCGATGGCCTACTGGCTGGTGATCGGCCCGCGCAGCCTGGCCCGGCCCGAGGTGATGGCGTTTTGCGAGTGGCTCAAGGCGCAGGCTGGGCTGACGCGTGAGGCAATCGGAGATGTACCCGATGCGGATACGGTGGACTCGCTGGATTAGTAGAGCCCCCACGCTCCCCACTGCGTGTGGATGTCTTCCGATCGTCCTGAGGTCTCGAAGGATGCCCCCTGAGGGGGCCTTCTAGACCGGCCAGACCACCCCGTTGTCATTAAGCAGCGCATCCAGCGGCAAATCATGCGCCTCCGGCTCGAAATCAGGAAGCCAGCCGTTTTTATAGCCCAGCCCGACCGTGAACGGGCGCGGCTGCAGGGTCGCCAGCGTGCGGTCGTAAAAACCGCCGCCGTAGCCGAGCCGGTAGCCGCCCGGCCCATAACCAACGCAGGGCACGAACAAAAGCGTGGGAACGACCACTTCGGTGTCTTTGGGTTTCGGTATGCCGTAGGCGTCTTCTTCCATGGGGCAACCGGGGTACCACGCATGAAAAACCAGGGTCTTGTGCTGCTTGTTGACGACCGGCAATCCGATCTTGCGCGGCGACCGACTTGCTATGCTTTCAGTAGCTAGCTGCGCACGTTCTACCTGGGCTAGAGCCGGATTTGACGATAAATCCTGGCTCAAAATGGCATCTTCCTGCCAGCGGTACAGCGCCGGCAGCGGATCAAACTCGCCCTTGATCGGCCAGTAGGCACCAATCACCTCGTCAGGCCGCCCCACCAGCCAGATGCGCATGACGCGCTGCAGCAGATCGGCCCGCGCCAGACGGTCGGGCATGTTGAGGCGCG
>JANNKV010000024.1:0-2889 GCA_031396485.1 Polaromonas sp.
TTTACGCTATATAATCCAAGGCTTTGCTAGCAAACCCGCGCCCGGCCTGATCCTGATCAGATCACTCAACGGCGCACAATTTTTGGATCAATTTCAACGATGACCACCATCCGTGTAAAAGACAACGAGCCCTTCGACGTAGCTCTGCGCCGTTTCAAGCGCACCATCGAAAAACTGGGTCTGCTGACCGACTTGCGCGCACGCGAGTTCTACGAGAAGCCCACCGCCGAGCGCAAGCGCAAAAAGGCGGCTGCCGTGAAGCGTAACTACAAGCGTATTCGTTCGATGCAATTGCCGAAGAAGCTGTACTGATCTTTCATTAGTACTGCCTTACGACAAAAGGCAACCGAAAAGCCCGCACGAGGACGCTCCGGCGGGCTTTTTGCATTTTTGACTTCCTCTGACCTTCTAACCGGAATACCCCATGTCCCTCAAAGACCAGATCACCGAAGACATGAAAAACGCCATGCGCGCCAAAGACAGCGAGCGCCTGGGGACGATTCGCCTGCTGCTGGCGGCCATCAAGCAAAAAGAGGTGGACGAGCGCATCGTGGTGGACGATGTGATGGTGGTCGCCATCGTCGACAAGCTGATCAAGCAGCGCAAGGACTCCATTGAAGCCTTCCAGAAAGCCGAGCGCAAGGATCTGGCCGACAAGGAAGCCGGTGAGATGGTGGTGCTGCAGGCCTATCTGCCGGCGCGCCTGAGTGGTGAGGAAGTCACCGCCGCGGTGAATGCCATCATCGACGCGCTGGGCGAAGCGTCAGGCAGCAAGCCCGGGCCGGGCGATATGGGCAAGGTCATGGCAGCTGTGAAAGCGCAACTGGCCGGCAAGGCCGACATGGGTCAGGTGTCTGCCGCGGTGAAGGCTGCGTTAAGCAGCTGATTTCAGCAGGATGCCTTGGCCGCGCTGGCAGTGGCGGTGGCGTCCGGTGACGGCTCAAGCCGCCAGCGGGTCCAGCAAGGACCAGAACGTCGTGTGCGGCGCACTCAAGTGCTCCAGGTGCTCGCTGGCAGCCTGCCAGACCGCCGGCATGTCCTGTGACGAACCCACGCCGGCGCAGGTGTATTTCAGCGATTCGATTTCCGCCAGGCTGGCCATGCGCTGATGGGTTTCCATGTCGGGCGCAACACCCAGAAAGTCCGGGGCGTAAGGCAGGCCGCTGCAGGCACCCGCGACCCGGCTCATCAAGGCATCGTCATGCCGCTCCTGGCCGCTGAGCAGCAGCAAAAATACAGGCCATTCCGGCAAAAAGGCCCGCCGCAGCCCGTGCAGCAAGCCCTGGCGCGACACCGCAATGACCCGGCAGGGATAGCCCCCGCGCATGAATTCCACGTAGTCGCTGGCGCTGTCGAGATCGCGCTCACCGGCGAAACGGCGGCGTGCCGTGGGCTCGCCATAGTGCTCACCCAGCCAGTCCACCAGATCGAAGGCCTCGTTGCCGGTGGAGCAGACACCCATGCGGTGAAAAGCTTCCGGATCCGCCAGATTGCGTGCCTGCGCCAGTTGCATCGGTGCCGACAGCCGGCGTATCACCGAAGTGGGCGAGAACTGGCTACCCTTATCCATCTGCCTGCGCAGGGCCAGCACCCGAAGACCGAATTCCGATGCCGGCTCCGGCGACGGAGACAGCATCATGGACCAAGGGGTGAGCAACAGGCGCTGCCCGCGGCTTTGATGGAGGACGCGTAAACTGTGGTGACGGTGATCGCGGCGCGTCAGCTCCATCAGGTCACGCACCGTGGCGCCCGGGCCCTCGACCCAATGCACAAACCATCCACTCTGGTAAAGCAGGGCGGCATGCACGCCAAGCGGCAGGTTGCGGCGCATGGAGAATTCGCGAATCTGCTCCATCTGCTCATACACGCTGGCGGTGCTGGTGGCTACGCTGGCACTGATAATGCGCTCTACATCCTGGCCACCAGGCCCGGCGATGTAGGGGGGAAGCGGCTGCAGCATACGACTCTAGCGTGGGCCAATGTTTGGAATGATCCTGGAGCTGATGCGCATTTTTCCGGATGTTATCAGCGCCATGGCTTCAGCACACCGGCAAAAACACCAGTCAACACAAATCAACACCATTAAGAACACTGTTCAGCCGACGCTCCGGCTGTTCGCCAGCAACGCCGGCACGCCCAGCAAGGCCGCCTCCCCCGCAGATTCGAAGGGCGTTATCTTGCTATGTAATTAATAGCTGCTGGCGCAGGTATTTCATGGGCTAGAGCCTGAATCGGCTCTGAAATCGCCGTGTTTGAACGGAAATCAGCTGCCGGCCACCTTCATGCGGTTGACCAGAATCGAGCCGACCGTCTTAGCACCATAGTTGTACGCATCGGCGCCCACGGCCTCAATGCCCATCAGCATCGTTTTCAAATTGCCGGCAATCGTGATTTCCTCGACCGGGAAGGCGATGCGGCCGTTTTCGACCCAGAAGCCCGACGCGCCGCGCGAATAGTCGCCAGTCACGTAGTTCACGCCCTGCCCCATCAGCTCGGTCACGAACAGGCCGCGGCCGAGTTTGCGCAGCATCGCATCGAGGTCGTCATCCGCGCGGGTGCGGCGGCTGGTCAGCACCAGGTTGTGCGAGCCACCGGCATTGCCGGTGGTGCGCATGCCCAGCTTGCGGGCCGAATAGGTGCTCAGGAAGTAACCTTCGACGCGGCCGCCGCTGACGACCTGCCGCGCGCTGGTTTTCACGCCTTCTTCGTCAAACGGCGCGCTGCCCTTGCCTTTGCGCAGGTGCGGGTCTTCGGATACGTCAATGTGTTTCGGAAACGCCGGTTTGCCCAGGCTGTCGAGCAAAAACGTGCTTTTGCGGTACAGCGCACCGCCGCTGACGGCGTGCACAAAGCCGCCCAGCAGGCCCGCAGCCAGCGGTGACTCGAACA
>JANNKV010000026.1:0-10750 GCA_031396485.1 Polaromonas sp.
TCGGCTACCTGGTGCCGGACAGGGTGATTGACGGCTACGGCCTGACGGCGCCGATTGCCGAGCGCGTCAAGGCCCTAGGGGCCGATCTGCTGGTCACGGTTGACAACGGCATTGCCAGCCTCGACGGCGTGGCGCGCGCCAAGGCCTTGGGCATGCAGGTGCTGGTGACTGACCACCACCTGCCGGCGCTGATTGACGGCCAGATCGTGCTGCCCGATGCCGACGTGATCGTCAACCCGAACCAGCCCGCCTGCAGCTTTGAAAGCAAATCGATTGCCGGGGTGGGCGTGATGTTTTACGTGCTGCTGGCGCTGCGGGCTGAACTGCGCGCGCGCGGCCACTATGTTTCCGTTCGCCCTGAGCTCGTCGAAGAGTCGGCATCGACCCTTCGACAAGCTCTGGACAGGCCAGGCTCAGCCCGGAAGGGAGAGCCGAAGCTGGACAGCCTTCTGCCACTCGTAGCGCTCGGCACCGTCGCCGACGTCGTCAGGCTGGACGCCAACAACCGCCGGCTCGTCGCGCAGGGGCTCAAACGCATCCGCCTTGGGGCGATGCCGCCGGGGGTAGCAGCTCTTTTCACGGCAGCCAGTCGAAACGCAGCTGTCGCCACCACTTTTGATTTTGGCTTTGCCCTAGGCCCGCGCATCAACGCGGCCGGCCGCCTGAGCGACATGACGCTGGGCATTGAATGCCTGCTGACCGACGACGCCGCGCGCGCCAATGAACTGGCGAAAATGCTCGACAGCATCAACCGCGAGCGCCGTGATATCGAGTCGGGCATGCGCGACCAGGCGCAGCTGTCGGCTGATGCGATGGTCGACAACCAGGCGCTGGGTGAGCTGGGTGAGTTGGGTGAGGCCGGGCCACCCCCGGCGATTGCGATTTTCGAGCCTGATTTTCATGAAGGCGTGGTCGGCATCGTCGCGTCCCGCATCAAGGACAAACTGCACCGGCCGACGTTTGTCTTTGCGGCCAGCCAGGCGCCGGGGAAGGAACACGAACTCAAAGGCTCGGGCCGGTCGATTCCCGGTTTTCATTTGCGCGATGCGCTGGACTTGGTCGCCAAGCGCTGCCCCGGCGTGCTGCTGCGCTTCGGCGGCCACGCGATGGCCGCGGGCTGCACGATTGGCGAAGAAAATTTTGAAGTGTTTGAAAGCGCCCTGCAACAGGTCGCGCGCGAATGGCTGGACGCCGCCACGCTGATGCGCCGGCTGGAGACCGACGGGCCGCTGCCGGCCGAATTCCGCCGCACTGACGTGGTGGACACGCTGCACAAGGAAGTCTGGGGCCAGGGCTTTGCCGCGCCCACGTTCAGCGAAGAAGTCGAAGTGGTGTCTCAGCGCCTGGTCGGTGAAAGGCATCTAGCGCTCAAACTCAAGCACCAGGGGCAGCCGGTTGACGGTATCTGGTTCGGTCACACCGACCCGTTACCGGCCCGCGTCAAGCTCGCTTTCAGGCTGGACGCCGACGAATGGCAGGGCGTACGGCGCGTGCGTTTTCTGGTCGAGGCTGCCGAACTTTAACGGCGGCGGAAACAAGCTTTGTCCGACGAGGCTTAGGAAGCGACGCCTACAGCCATCAACCGGGGATGCGGAAACACTGGAACCTTACAAGCGTGCCATCCGGCGCGCCAGACAACACTCCAGAGGACACCATGAATTCCATCATCTACATCGTCGGTCTTGTCGTCATCATTGGCGTCATCCTGTCGTATTTCGGCTTCCGCTGAATCACACTACACGCTATTAATTTAGTAGCTGCTTGCGCAGACTTTACCTGGGCTAGCGGCCTGAAACACTGAATTTCAGGCCTCCCGGCACGTTTCAGGCACCCATGGCGTATTCACCACCGCGCTCCAGCGCCCGCTGGTAGGCCGGGCGCGCGTGGATGCGCTTCAGGAAGCCCATCAATTTGGGCCTGCTTTTATCCAGACCGCCCCGCGCAGCAGCGGCTTCCAGCGGAAAACTCATCTGGATGTCAGCTGCGCTGAAATCAGCGCCAGCAAACCAGTCGTTCTTCGCCAATTCCTTTTCCAAGTAGTCCAGGATTTGCGTGAGCTGTGGATTGATGAAGGACGACTTGACTTTGGCTGAAATGCCTTTGGCAATCGGCTTGGCAAAAAATGGCATCGGCGTGGTTTCAATCTTGTCGAATATCAGCTTGAGCAGCAGCGGTGGCATCGCAGAGCCCTCGGCGAAGTGCAGCCAGTAGGTGTAGCGCAGCCGCTCTGGCGTACCGGCTGGCGGAATCAGCCCGCCGGCGCCGTAACGCTCGACGAGATACTCAATGATTGCGCCCGATTCGGCCAGCGTGTTGTCGCCATCGGTGATCACCGGCGATTTCCCCAGCGGGTGCACCTTGCGCAGCGAAGGCGGCGCCAACATGGTTTTGGCGTCGCGCTCATAGCGCTTGATGTCATAGTCCAGGCGCAGTTCTTCCAGCAGCCAGACGATGCGCTGCGACCGGGAATTGTTCAGGTGGTGAAGGGTGATCAAGGGCTGTCCGTTTGCGAAGGTTGAAGGGGAGACACCCCGCACTCTACTACCCGCCTGCCGCGCAGCGTTTGGGGACTTGGGTGCAGCGCGTTAGGGTTCGAGGGCATAAAGCCTAAAATGAATCGGTGAGCCCCAAAAACATTCTCAACGCCGACCTCCACTGTCACTCGGTCATCTCTGACGGCACCCTGACCCCCGAGGCCCTGGCAGAACGGGCCAAAACCAACGGCGTCGAATTGTGGGCCCTGACCGACCACGACGAAATTGGCGGCGTTGGCCGGGCGGCAGCAGCGGCGAAGGCGCAAGGCCTGAATTACCTGACAGGCGCTGAAATTTCGGTGACTTTTGCCGGAGAAACCGTGCATATCGTCGGCCTGGGCTTCGATGCCGACAATGCCGCGCTGACCGAAGGCTTGCACAGCACACGCGGCGGCCGCAGCCAGCGCGCGATGGACATGGCCGAAGGGCTGGCCAAGGTCGGTATCAAGGGTGCTTTTGAAGGTGCGCTGAAATTCGTCGGCAACCCGGAGCTGATTTCCCGCACGCACTTCGCCCGCTTTCTCGTCGAGTCGGGCGTGTGCAGCGAAACGCACGAGGTGTTTCGCAAATACCTGATCGAAGGCAAGCCCGGTTATGTGCCGCACCGCTGGGCTACCCTGCGTGACGCCGTTACCTGGATCACCGAGGCCAACGGCGTCGCTGTCATCGCCCACCCCGGACGCTACAAGTTCACGGCCAACGAGGAATACGCGCTGTTCACCGAGTTCAAGGCGCATGGCGGCCAGGCGGTCGAAGTCGTCACCGGCAGCCACACGGCGCAGGAATACGTGAAGTACGCCGAGACCGCGAAGGAATTCGGCCTGGCTGCGTCGCGCGGCAGCGACTTTCACAGCCCCGATGAAAGCCGTACCGACCTGGGCGCGCTGCCTTTTTTACCGGGTGAGCTCACCCCGGTGTGGGACCTGGTGGTGGACCGCATTCAGTGATAGTGACGCAAGCCAGAGCCGGTTCGACAGCGTTGGCCGGCATCGCGCTGCTGATCCTTGCCGTAGCCTGCTTTGCGGTCCTCGACACGACGACCAAGGTCGTCTCGGTCAGCGTTCCCGTCGTCATGGCCATGTGGTTCCGGTATGCGTTTCAGGCCGTGGCCACCACGGTGGTGATGCTGCCGGTGCGCGGCCGGGCCATGCTGCGCACAGCGCACCCCAGGTTTCAATGCCTGCGCGGCGTACTGTTGCTGACCAGTAGCGCGCTGGCTTTTTTCAGCCTGAAGTACATGCCGGTTGGTGAATTCACGGCCGTGGTGATGATCACGCCGCTGGTCATCACCTTGCTGGCTTCCATCCAGCTGGGCGAACGTGTCTCCAGGCTGCGCTGGGCGCTGGTGGCGGGCGGCTTTGCCGGCACCCTGGTCATCATTCGGCCGGGTGATGAGGGATTTGACTGGGCCCTGCTGTTGCCAGTGGGCCTGGTGGTGTCGAACGCGTGGTTCCAGATTCTCACCAGCCGCATGGTGAAGACCGAAGACCCCGTGACCATGCAGTTCTACACCGGCTGGGTGGGCACCCTGATCGCCTCGGCCGCCTTGCCTTTCTTCTGGACCAAACTCGATTTGGGGGCGCTGTGGGCGGGCCTGGTTTTCATGGGCGTGATGGGCACGGTCGGCCACTTCGTGATGATTCTGGCCTACGCAAAAGCACCCGTCTCTACCCTCACGCCTTTTCTGTATGCGCAGATCGCTTTCGCGATGCTGGGCGGCTGGATAGTCTTCTCGCATGTGCCCGACCGGTGGTCCGTGCTGGGCATGGCCCTGATCGCAGTTTGCGGCGCGGCGGGCGCGTGGCTGACGGTGCGCGAAAGCCGCGTCGCGCTGCAGCCGACGGAATCGTGAACCACCATATCGTCTAACCAGCTTGTCCATCCATGGCGCAATACTTTGAAGTTCACCCCGACAACCCGCACACGCGCCTGCTGAAGCAAGCCGTCAGCCTGCTGGAGCGCGGCGGCATTGCTGCGGTGCCGACCGATTCCAGCTACGCGCTGGTCTGCCACCTCGACGACAAGGCCGCCGCCGACAGCCTGCGCCGCATTCGCGGGGTTGACGACAAGCACCACCTCACGCTGCTGTGCCGCGACCTGAGCGAGCTGGCCAGTTATGCGCGTGTGGACAACAAGCAGTTCCGCTTGCTTAAAAGCGCAACACCTGGCCCCTACACCTTCATTCTTGAGGCGAGCAAGGAAGTGCCGCGGCGCCTGAGTCACCCGTCACGCAAGACCATCGGCCTGCGCGTGCCCGAACACAAAACGCTGCAGGCCTTGCTTGAACTACACGGCGCGCCGCTGCTGGCCACCACACTGATCTTGCGCGGCCAGACGGAGCCGCTGAACGATGCCAGAGAGATTCGGGATGCGATGGAGCATGAGCTTGCCGCCGTGGTCGACGCCGGCGCCTGCCACCAGCAACCCACTACGGTGATTGACCTGACCACCATGGGTGACGGCGGCGAGCCGGTCGTGGTGCGGCAAGGCCGTGGCGATCTTGCGGCGCTCGGGCTCTGATGCGTCAGGTCACACCACGGGCCTGACACCCCGGGTTTAATGTCCGCCTGATTTGCAGTCACATCCGTCTGACACAATTGAATCCATGGATTTCGCCAAACTCATTCAAACCGTCGCCATCTATGCGCTGCCCGTGCTGTTCGCGATCACGATTCACGAAGCCGCGCATGGTTACGTAGCGCGGTACTTCGGCGACAACACCGCGTGGACGCTAGGCCGCGTCACGCTGAACCCGATCAAGCACATCGACCCGGTCGGCACCATCGTGATGCCCCTGCTGCTTTACATCGCCACGTCGGGGGCGTTCTTGTTTGGCTACGCCAAACCGGTTCCCGTGCAGTTCGGCAACCTGCGCAACCCGAAACGCGACATGATCTGGGTGGCGTTGGCGGGGCCGGGTTCGAACCTGATTCAGGCACTGCTGTGGGGCATTGGGTTTTACTTTCTTCAGGGCGCGGGTGTTACCGAGCCTTTCTTCATCAAGATGTGCCAGGCCGGTCTTCTGGTCAATGTGGTGATGTTCGTGTTCAACCTGTTTCCGCTGCCGCCGCTCGATGGCGGACGCATCCTGGTCGGCCTGCTCCCCTACAAGCAGGCCCTGCTGGTCTCGCGCATCGAGCCGTGGGGCTTTTTTGTGGTGATGGCACTGGTCCTCGCCGGCGTGCTCACCACGTTCTGGATGCGACCGCTGATGGACCTGACCTACGGTTTTCTTCAAATCGTCTTGACGCCTTTGGCGATGCTGGTGAAATGATGAACCGATCTTCCGATCCTGCAGATACCAGCACCGCGAGCGCCGCGACTACCCAGCGCTTTCTCACCGGCATCACCACCACCGGCACACCCCATCTGGGCAACTTCGTCGGCTCGATCCGTCCGTCTGTGGCTGCCAGCCGCCTGCCCGGTGTGCAGAGCTTCTACTTTCTGGCCGACTACCACGCATTGATCAAATGCGACGAGCCGGCGCGCATCCAGCGCTCCACGCTCGAAATTGCGGCGAGCTGGCTGGCCGCCGGGCTGGACCCGGAGCGCGTCACGTTCTACCGCCAGTCCGATATTCCGGAAATCCCCGAGCTGACCTGGCTGCTCACCTGCGTGACAGGCAAGGGCGTGCTCAACCGCGCGCATGCCTACAAGGCAGCGCTCGACAAAAACGCAGCCGCCAGCAGCGACCCGGATACCGACGTCACCGCCGGTCTCTTCATGTACCCGGTGCTGATGGGCGCGGATATCCTGATGTTCAAGACGCACAAGGTGCCAGTGGGTCGCGACCAGATCCAGCACATCGAGATGGCGCGCGACATGGCGCAGCGTTTTAACCACCTGTATGGTGACCATCTGGTGCTGCCTGAAGCGGTGATCGAAGAGTCGGTGGCCCTGCTTCCAGGCCTGGATGGCCGCAAGATGAGCAAGAGCTACGACAACACGATTCCGCTTTTTTCCTCGCGGGAGCAGCTGCGCAAATTCATCGGCGGTATCGTGACCGACTCGCGTGCACCGGGCGAGCCCAAGTCCACCGAAAACTCCGCGCTGTTCCAGATTTACCAGGCGTTTGCCAGCGAGCTTGAGACCGCCGCGCTGCAAAAGTCATTTGCCGAAGGCATTGCCTGGGGCGACGCCAAGCAGCTGCTTTTCGAACGTATTGACCGCGATGTTGCACCGATGCGCGAACACTACGCTGCGCTGCTCGCAGACCCGGCAAACATTGAGGCCATCCTGCAAAAAGGCGCAGAAAAAGCGCGCCTGACCGCGAGCCCGTTCATGGCCGAGTTGAGGCATGCGGTGGGGCTGCGCCGCCTTGCCGGGGCCGAGCCTGTCGCCAAAAAAGACAAGTCGGCCAAAGCCGACGCGCCGTCATTCAAGCAATACCGCGAAGCCGATGGCCGTTTCTACTTCAAGCTACTGGACGCCCGCGGGCGTCTGTTGCTGCAAAGCCAGGGCTTTGATGCGCCCCGGGAGGCTGCGAAAGTGATCTCTTCCCTTCAACAGGGCGGCTCGGCGGCGCTTGCCAGTCTGCAGCGCACAGTTACGGTGGCGCCCGACATTCCTGCCGACGAGCTCGACGCGGCCCTGCAGCATTTTTCGAAGCCCCCGGCCTGAAAATTTGTCGGCTGCGCCGGTCTTCAATTCCCCTGAATCACGCCCCCCACAACTCATGCGCGGGTTGAGTTGTTCTGCCGAGCGGATTTGTTAGAACTTCCGGATGACAAAACACGGTGGTTGTTTTTCAGTCGTTAAAAGCGGGAAAATTACCGGTAATTCGCTTTTTTCAATTTACCAAATTTGACTTTGAGCCAGTATGCTTGGTCCTTTGGTCACAACCAATCCGTCTCCAAAGTCATGCCAATTTTTATCATCGATGATCACCCGCTGATGCGGGAAGCCATTAGCTTGCTGTTAAGACGCCTGAGCACCCAGGCCAATGTGGTGGAGCTCGACAGGTTGGCTGCAGTGCCTGCCGCCGTGACCCAGCATGGCGCGCCCGATCTCATCTGCCTTGACCTCAAACTTCCCGACGCACAGGGCGTTTCCGGCATCGTCGAGCTCAAACAGCAGTTCCCCGCCACGCCTCTGGTTGTCATCTCGGCCGCGCCCGCCGAGGAATTCGAAGACCTCGCCATTGAAAACGGCGCCGATGCGTACATTCAAAAATCAGCAGGCGCCACGGAAATCGCCAATGTACTGCGCGTATTTTTAAGCGATGACCTGGAGCCGATGGCCCCGGCGCAAAAACTGTCGAAGCGGCAAAAGCAGTTGCTCGTCATGCTCGACAAGGGCCAGAGCAACCGCGACATCGCCGAAGAACTGCAGATCAGCGAGCACACGGTGAAGGTGCATCTGTGGCGCCTGTTCCGGCGCCTGAATGTCAAGAGCCGGTCACAGGCCAGCCACCTCGCCCGCACCCAGGGACTGCTCTAAAGCCGAAGCAGAAGCGCCAGCCGCTCCTTTGGCCCGACCTCAGAATGCCATGGGGTCTGTTTCATGACTTCGATCCGCCACAACCCCGGTTTGCAGGATGGGCAGTTGCACCCAAAAAACACTGCCGTGCCCGACGCGTGAAAGCATGCCGACCGGGTGACCCAGCGCCCGGCTCAGACCCGAGACAATCGCGAGTCCCAGGCCAAAACCCTCGCCAGTGCCCGGCTGTGGAATACGGTAGAACTCCTGAAAAATAGCCTGCTGGTGTTCGCGGGCGACGCCCACACCGGTATCCCAAACCTCGATGTGCACGGCATTGCGCCTGCGCCTCACGGCCAGCAAAACGCCCCCCGAAACGGTATTTTTCAAGGCATTCGACAGCAAATTGCCGACCAGCCGCTTGAGCAGCAACGGGTCGGATCGAACCCTGAGGCCCGCCACCGCGCGGCATCTGAACTGCAATCCGCGTTCCAGTGCGACCGGCGCGTACTGCAGTTCGAGATCCTGCACCAGCGTCGTCAGATCAACCGTTTGCAGATTGGGTTGAAGCACAGCGTTCTCCAGCCCCGCAAAGTCAAACAGGGAGTCGAACATGTCGTTCACTGCGCGCGTACTGCGCGAAATCTTCGGCGCTATTTGCGCCACCAGCTCAGGCTCGGCCACCAGCCAGCTGGCATACAGCGATAGCGCATGAACGGGCTGACGCAAGTCATGCGCAGCACTTGCAATGAAGCGGTTTTTGACAGCCACTGCGTCAAGCGCGGAACGTGTCCGGTCGGTCAGCGACTTCACAAGCGCTTCATTGTCAAACTGCAATTCCAGGTTGGCGCGCTGGACTTCATAAAACCGCCTGCCAGACAGGCGAACGGCCGCCCAGTAAATCAACGCCAAAGCCAGCATGCCCGCGGTGGTGAAGTTGGCGGGCAGCTCCTGACCGTTCACCAATTGCCAGGCCAGCGCCGCCAGCACCGTCAGGGCCAGTCCGTCGACATAGCCATTGAAAGCACGAAGATTCGCAGAAAATGTGCCGATCGCAAAAGCAGGCATCGCCACCAGTACCATGATGCAGACAAACTGGTCATAGGCGGGCGCTTTGAGAAAGAACACGAACATGGACGCGCCCCAGACAACGCCTCCCGCCGGCCACGCCCAGCCAACACGCATCAAAAAGACACGCAGGACCGGCCCTGAAACCCCGTTCAGCCGACGCTTGTAGGTGAGCAGGATAACGTAGCGCAGCAGGGCGATGGTGGTAACAGCTACTGTCCAGATGGCCAGTGAAACCGGCGTAACCGAACCATAGAGAATGGCGACGACGACCATCGTCACCAGTATCGACAAGCGCAGCGAAGCCAGTGCGTAACGCATGAACGTACGCGTCATTTCCATCTCGACCCAATCATCACGCGTGATAGCGCTGGGACGCGCAAGGAGCTGGCGGGGGTCTGACGATCGCATGCGTGGAAGTTTACCGTTGCCCTCGTTGCCCCGGAGAAATCGGCGGAGCCAAAAAGGAAACGGTCTGAGCTATGGTTTAGATAGCGTCAGACCGTTGCATTTGGCGGAGAGGGTGACGTTCCCAAGATCGTCGGCAGACCGCATGCAGACGAGGGATGAGGGCAATGCAGTTTGAAATGTGCCCCCAAATGTGCCCCCAGCTTGCACATGCTGTGATTGGTCTTTTACGATAGCGCCTCGCTATAGAAACGCCGCAAGTTAACGCGGTTAGCCGACCTGTAAACAAATTCCCAAGCCACCAGCTAGCGCTTTCTCGCGATCGTTTCGACCCGTGTTCCAGTGAGTCCCGGAAGTACCTTGATAGGGGAGTCACCAGAACGGCCCTCATCGGTGCCCGCCTTCGGGTTAACGACATTTGGACTGCGACAACTGAGGACAGTGCGACAACCGCATGGATAAAGGGTTTGCGTGTTCTCAGTCTGTCCTCAGTCACCCTTCGGACTGAGGACAAACCGTTCCGTATTAGTTCAAAGAAGCACACCCCTTGTGTGCCTTGGTGTCTGGAATTAGAAAACATAGGTGGTTTTTGCGCGGAGAGAGCCCCGCACTCCGCCGCCTCACGGCGGCACTGCAGAGGCTCGCGCACACATTCGGCTGACTTCAGGTCATTGAAGGTGCTCAAAGCGTTTCACGGCCGACACGTAGTCAACCCCTGGGTTAGCCTTTACGAAGTCGGTTGCGGTGGCGTGGAGCTCGGCACGTGTCAGCGGCCCGGGTGGGGCAGCCTTCATACTGGCTCCGCCCTTGCGGTCGCTGATGAGTTTGCGCACCAGGTCATCCATGCTCATGACGCCATCAACCAGCCCGGCCTGCAGCGCCTGGTTGCCGATAAAGACCCGACCATCGGCCATTCCCTTCAAAACCATGGCTGAGCTCACGTTCCGGTTTTTGGCTACGGCGTCCACAAAAATCGAATAGGTGTAGTCCAGCGAGTCCTGAATGGTCTTGCGGCCATCTGCGGTGAGCGGCCCGTATTGACTGGCAATGCGCTTGTATTTTCCGGCGCTCATCTCTGTCGTCTTGATGCCTTGGGCGGCCTCTGCGCCAGAAACATCCGTATGGCTGGTCACGACTCCGATCGAGCCTACCGCCGTGGTGCCATCGGCAATGTAAACCGACTGAGCCGCGCTGCCGATCCAGTAAGCGGCGCTGCACATGGCGCCGCTGGCCAGGGCAACGACCGGCTTACCGCTCGACCTCGCAGCAAACACGGCATCTGCAAGCGCCTGTGTGCCGTCCACCGTGCCACCTGGGCTGTC
>JANNKV010000053.1:0-6018 GCA_031396485.1 Polaromonas sp.
CCCGGCCTCTTCGCCGTCTGGCGCGACAACGATGCCGCGTCGAAGAAGCTGCTGCTCGATTACGCGGACACCTGGGTCGAGGCACTTCGTGTAGCCACCTGCCCCCCGAGGGGGCTGTGTGTCGCGGCTCCGAGCCTGCACTGCAGGCTTGGACGGCACACAGAAGGGCTGCGTCTCGCAGCCCGGCGCCTGCGGTCTGGCGAAGCCAGTCCCGCGGCCCCTGCTTGAAGGGGAGCGCGTCTCATGACCATCTGCGGTCGCTCACTATGTGAGCTCAGCTGCAAACTTGAGACTTGAGGGCGCCTGAGTTTCAGGCTATACTCTAAGGCTTGGCTGAGCATCCTTCGGGGTCCGGCATCCGATTTCATTTTTTTACGGAGAGTGCTCATGGCACGCGTCTGTCAGGTTACGGGCAAAGGCCCGATGGTGGGAAACAAGGTTTCTCACGCCAACAACAAAACCAAGCGCCGGTTCATGCCTAATCTGCAGTACCGCCGCTTCTGGGTTGAGACCGAGAATCGTTGGGTGCGTCTGCGCATCACGACCGCCGGTCTGCGACTGATCGACAAAAAAGGCATCGACGCGATCCTTGTGGATCTTCGTGCCCGCGGTGAAGTCTAAGGAGAACAGACATGGCTAAAGGCGCACGCGAAAAAATCAAGCTGGAATCAACCGCCGGCACAGGTCACTTCTACACGACCACGAAAAACAAAAAGACCACGCCCGACAAAATGCTGATCATGAAATTTGATCCGAAAGCACGCAAGCATGTCGAGTACAAGGAAATCAAGCTGAAGTAATTCAGCCTGCTTTCGCAGCTCGCTGAGGGAGCTCGCAGAGGGCTGCACCTCCTGAAAACCCGCTGCACTCCAGCGGGTTTTTTCGTTGCAGCGCTCAAACTCAGGCGCAGCGCGTGACATGGCATAGATTCGACGTGCTAGAAATCATGGTCAACCGAATCGGCCAATGACTTCGAATCGCCCTCTCCGCCTCATCGCCCGGTAGTGCTATTAATTCAGTAGCTACCCGCGCTCGCATTTCTTGGGCTATTGCATTATTTTGCTTTTGAAAGCCGGGTAAACTGGCGCTTCGCCTGGCAAGCCCCGCCGTTTCCTGCCTTGCGCGGAGCGCAATCAGGCCACCTCTAGTCCGCCAAAAAAACCGCCCTGCTCGACGGATCGAAGGGCGGTTTTTGTGCTGCCGGGCCCGGCGTTTCAAACCGGAGCGGCAGCGGCGAAAGTCAAGATCAGGCGCGGGCGGCGCGCAGCTTCATCGAAAATTCGCGCAGTGCGGCAATGCCGCTTTCTTCGGCGCGGTGGCACCACGCCTGCAGGTCCGAAGCCAACTGCTCGCTGGAGGCCGAGGTAGAGAGCCACATCTGGCGAAGCTCTTCGCGCATCGTGACCATTTTGTCCAGAACTGGATGTTCTGCCCTTGCCTGCGCAACATGCAGCTTGGCGGTCGCTGGCACTTTGTCATCATCACGATGCAACCAGCGGTTGGCTGCACGAAGCACAGACGCATCGGCCTTTTTGGCTTTCAGCAGTTCGATCTCATTGCGGCCAGCGTGACGCAGCGCACGAGCAAAGCCGGCCATGACTTCGTAGCGGTGGGCAATCAGTGCTTCCAGCGTCTTCTCGTCGGCGACGGGCTTGATGGCACCCAGTTGAAGCTTGGGCGGAACTTTTTTCACAGTAGCCAGGCCCACTTTTTCGAGTGCGCGGATATAGACCCAGCCAATGTCGAACTCATACGGCTTGACCGAAAATTTGGCGGACGTCGGGTAAGTGTGGTGGTTGTTGTGCAACTCTTCGCCGCCGATCATGATGCCCCACGGCGAAATGTTGGTGCTGGCGTCAGGCGCCTCAAAATTGCGGTAGCCCCAGTAGTGCCCGATACCGTTGATGATGCCGGCCGCCGTGACAGGAATCCAGATCATCTGAACAGCCCAGACAGCCAGACCGGCTGCACCGAACAGCGCCAGGTTGATGATCATCATCAAGCCCACGCCCTGCCAGCTGTAGCGCGTGTAGACATTGCGCTCGATCCAGTCATTGGGTGTGCCGTGACCAAACTTGGCCATGGTTTCGAGATTTTTGCTTTCAGCGCGGTACAGCTCTGCACCTTTCCAGAACACGGTTTCAATGCCGCGCGTCTGTGGGCTGTGAGGATCTTCAGCGGTTTCGCATTTGGCGTGATGCTTGCGGTGAATGGACACCCATTCTTTGGTGACTTGACCCGTGCCGAGCCAAAGCCAGAAGCGGAAGAAATGCGCCGGGATGGCATGCAGATCCATGGCACGGTGCGCCTGATGGCGGTGCAGATAGATCGTGACGCTGGCAATGGTGATGTGCGTAGTCACCAGCGCGTAAAGCACTATTTGCCACCAGCTGGCAGCCAACAGTCCATGAGCCAGCCAGTCAAGGGCGGCATCAAAAAATATCATGTAGATCTTTCAATCGTTGTGCGCGCAGCCTTGCCGAATTTCCAATGTGTTACCAGGCGCTGCAACAGATAACCACCCATTATAAACCGGACGCGGAAAAATGAGGGTTTTGTGTGTAGCGCTGCGGTAAAGCACACAAAAGTTGGCAAAATTTTGCAAACTATCGCTATCGTCCGGCATCTTTTGAGGAATACGTCACACCTTTTGCCACACCGCGGCAAAAAAACCGTCGGTCTGATGCAAATGCGGCCAGAGCCGTAAATAAGGCCCACGGACCAGCGAATCCGCTTTCTCCACACCGAGATGGGTCAGCAGCGGGCGCACTTCAAGCAGCTGAAAATCTGGATTGGCGACGCTGAAGGCTTCGGCAATGCCCTCGTTTTCCTGGCGCAATACGCTGCAGGTGGCGTAAACCAGTCGGCCACCGGGTTTGAGCAAGCGGGCCGAGCTTTGCAAAATAGCGGTTTGTTTGGCCGTCAGCTCTTCTATCGCCGTGGGGTTCTGCCGCCACTTCAGATCAGGATTGCGCCGCAGCGTGCCGAGGCCGGAGCAAGGTGCGTCGACCAGCACCCGGTCGATCTTGCCCGCCAGGCGCTTGATGCGGTCGTCTCGCTCGTGCGCAATCGCCACCGGGTGCACATTCGACAAACCGCTGCGCGCCAGGCGCGGTTTGAGTGCATCGAGCCGGTGCCCTGACGTATCGAAGGCATACAGCCGTCCGGTGTTGCGCATCGACGCGCCCAATGCCAGCGTTTTGCCGCCGGCGCCAGCACAAAAATCAACCACCATCTCGCCACGCTTGGCATCGACCAGCAAAGCCAGCAACTGCGAGCCCTCGTCCTGCACCTCAATGGCCCCGCGCGTGAAGGCATCGAGCTTGCCTAGCTGCGATTTGTCGGCCAGCCGCAGTCCCCACGGCGAATACGGTGTTGCTACTGTTTTAAGAGCAGCTTTCGCAAGCTCTTTCTGGACATCCGCGCGTTTGTCTTTCAAAGTATTGACCCGCATGTCCAGCCCCGCAGGCGCGTTCAGGCTGTCCACCAGTGGCCAGAAATCATCGCCCAGTTGTTCCTTCAGCGGCTCGACCAGCCACTGCGGCAAATTGTGCCGGTGCAGTTCCATCAGGTCGGCTGGCTTGACCTGATCACATCGACCAAGCCAGTCTTTTTCCTGATCCGTCAGCGCGCTGAGCAGGAAATCTCGCGGCCCCACAAACCCCAGGATGGCCAGCCGCCGTTCCGGTGGCCCGCTGCCGTGTTGCGCCAGGTAGGTGTACAGATTTTTCTTGCGCAGTACGCCATAAATGGTTTCGGCCAGAGTGGCGCGTTCCCGGGGGCCGAGACGGAACTCCCGGAAGTAGCGAGACAAAACCATGTCCGCCGGATGATCAAATTTGAGAACTTGTTTGAGAAGTTCGGAGCAGCTGTCGAGAAGGGCTTTAGGGTGCATCGCACTATTGTCCCACCCGACGTCCGTCCGACTGGTGAGTCAGATCGAGCTATCGCGCGCGAACGTAGACCGGCTCGAACGCGTGGCGCCTGATGTCGGACAGCGTGGGCGCGCGACCTGCCGACACGGCCAGTGTCAGCCCCGGCAGTTCCAGCGTGCTTTCAAGTTCGCGGCAGACGCTGTCACGCTTGTGGTGGCGCAGGCCCGGCAGGTCCAGAAAGATGATGTAGCAGCGACGGCTGGCGAACCCGGCAAGACGTTTGCGCACCAGCCACGCCCGGGCCACGGGGGTACAGCGCGCCAGACGCGACAGTAACTCGCCTTTTTCGAATTCTTTGAGGTCGCTGGACTCAATCGACGCAAGGTACGGCGATCCAGCAAGCTCCCGCATCGCCTGGTGCTCTGCCAGCTCGGCTACATCACGCCGTTCATGCCACCGCTGAAGCTCCGCGCTGTCACCGCGCTCGCCCGCGTGTTTCTCGAGTGTCATCACGGCGGCGCGACTGGCCCAGCACCGATGAGCCTCACTGTGGTCAAACAGCGTGCTGGCACAGGCTACCCGCAGTTCCCACTCGGCATCGGGCAGGCTTTGCACCAGCCCGCGCAACGCCCCCGCATGACCCGGCGCCAGTTGCAGCACGCGCTCATACAGGCTGCGCACATCAGCATCCACATCCAGCCGCAGCATCAGCTCGGCGACTTCAACCAGTTCGTCGGCCGAACATTCCCTGAAACGCGCCGCCAAAAACTGCCCACGCGCCCTGACCCGGCTGAGATAGGCGCGGTGCAGTTTCCACTCGGCAGCGTTGCCCTGGCACCATTTCAGATCAAAAGCGGCCAGCCATTCAAGGCCCCTGGCGCCCAGCATGTGAATAGCCTGGCTTGACGACCACAGCGGCAACTGCCTTTTGGCCCGCAGCGCATCGAGTCGATCCCGCAGGAGCAAGTGACCTTCCTTGGAGTCGCCCGACAGGGCCAGCGCCTGCCGCAAGCACTCCTGTGCGAAATCTTCGTGGGGCGGCACGATGGCAAGCACACGCATGGCCGCATAAGGCGCCACCGGCAGCATGCTGGCAGCCGCCGCGCGCCAATGGCCAGGCCAGAACTCATGCTTGGCCCATTCAGCCTTGACCGTGAATTCAATCAACGCGGCAGCAGCCACATGGCGCCCCAGCAGTTTGCGCGAAATCCTGTCAGCATTGACTTTTTCCTCCCGCTCCCTGGCCAGGCCCTGCCGGGACAAAGAGCAAAGGCGCAGTCGTGGCAGACCCTGGTAAAACCACTGGGCCAGGCGGCCGCGGCCCCCGTGAAAGCGCGCATATTCATGCGCCAGCAAGGCCAGCAACCGGCGGCGGTCCAGGGCCAGCATCAAAGGCAGGCCAATCGTCAGGCAGTTCATCTTTCCACCGAAACGGCCAAACCGGCGGTCCTGGCGAATACCGATGTGAAATTGCGTGTCAAGCAGAACACGCTCAATACGCGGGCCTTTGAGTTGGGTCCGCAGCCTCTCCAGCGCATCAAACAGCACGGGCGCATCAGCGCGCGTCACCAGCACGCCAGACGTGCCCGCCAACTGCTGCGCCAGTGCACCCAAACCCGCCCACAGCAAAAAGGCCGCCACCAACCCAAACCACGCGTCCGCCCAGACGAGCTCGCCCTGCGCCAGTTGGAAACCCAGCCAGCCAATGATCGCCAGCGCCAGCAGCACGCAACTCGCAACCCAAGTAAAAGCCAGCACCGAGGTGTGCGCCCAGCGAACAGGCGGTATCCCGGCTTCGTCTGGTGGGCTCCGCTCAGTTTGCGAAGTTTTTTCAGTAAAACTTGCCTCATGCATTTGTCGCGTTGCCTTGTTTGACGACAATCCTGGGGATGAGTCCTGAATTTCCGCCGCTGATCGAGACCCCGCCCGGGCTGTACCGCCACTATAAGAATCTGCTTTATGAAGTCATTGGCACGGTGCGGCACAGCGAAACCCTGGAGCTAATGACACTTTACCGTGCACTGTACGGTGAAAAAGGAATGTGGGTCCGCCCTGCGGCCATGTTCAATGAAGAAGTCGTTGTCGACGGTGTTCGCCAGCCCCGATTTGCCCGGCAACCCTGAAAGCCGGCGCCAGACGCCCG
>JANNKV010000063.1:0-19121 GCA_031396485.1 Polaromonas sp.
GCCGCTGCTGCTGAAAGATCTGGTCGACACGATGAACATCAAGCCGGGCGATGTCCAGGCGATGCTGGTGGTGCCCGTCGCACTGCTGATCGGCTACGGCTTGCTGCGCCTGTCAACCACGCTCTTCACCGAGCTGCGCGAACTGGTGTTTGCCAAGGCCACCGAAGGCGCGGCGCGGCGCATTTCGCTTGAGGTGTTCCGGCATCTGCACGCGCTGAGTCTGCGCTTTCACCTGGAGCGGCAAACCGGCGGCATGACGCGCGACATCGAGCGTGGCACGCGCGGCGTGCATTCGCTGATCTCGTATTCGCTCTACAGCATCATTCCGACGCTGATCGAGGTCACGCTGGTGCTGACCCTGCTCGCGGTGAAGTTCGACGTCTGGTTTGCCGGCATCACCGGTGTGGCGCTGGTGGTCTACATCATCTTTACGGTCACGGTGACCAACTGGCGCACGCAGTTTCGGAAAACCATGAACGAGCTCGATTCGTCCGCGCACAGCCGCGCGATCGATTCGCTGCTGAATTACGAAACCGTCAAGTACTTCAACAACGAAGAGTTCGAGGCCAAGCGTTACGACGAAAACCTGGTGCGTTACCGCAAGGCCGCGATCAAAAGCCAGAACACGCTGAGTCTGCTCAATACCGGGCAGCAGGTCATCATCGCCGTCGGGCTGGTCGCCATGCTGTGGCGTGCCACGCAGGGCGTGGTCGATGGCCGCATGACGCTGGGCGACCTGGTCATGGTCAACGCCTTCATGATCCAGCTCTATATTCCGCTCGGTTTTCTGGGCGTGATTTACCGCGAGATCAAGCAAAGCCTGACCGACCTCGACAAGATGTTCACGCTGATGGAAAAAGAGCGCGAGATTGCCGACGAGCCGGGTGCGAAGGATCTGCTCTTCTCTCCGCTCCCTCAGGCGACGGGCAAAGGTGAGGGCGTATTACTCCCTCTCCCCCCGGGAGAGGGCAAAGGTGAGGGCTCCCCGGCTTCTTCCGCGGTTCTGGTCGATTCCACCGTCCGCTTCGAAAACGTCAGCTTCGCTTACGAATCCGCGCGGCCCATCCTGCACAACCTCAGCTTCGAAATCCCCTCCGGCAAAACCGTCGCGGTCGTCGGTTCCTCTGGCGCCGGCAAGTCCACGCTGGCCAGGCTGTTGTACCGCTTCTACGACGTGCAGCAGGGCCGCATCACCATTGCGGGGCAAGACATCAAAAAGGTCACCCAGGCCAGCGTGCGCCAGGCGATTGGTATCGTGCCGCAAGACACGGTGCTGTTCAACGACACCATCGAATACAACATCGCCTACGGCAAACCCGGCGCCAGCCATGCCGAGGTCGAGGAAGTCGCACGCTCGGCGCGCATCCACGGCTTCATCTCGTCAACGCCGCTGGGCTACAAGACCATGGTTGGCGAGCGCGGACTGAAACTCTCGGGCGGCGAAAAGCAGCGCGTAGCCATTGCCCGCACGCTGCTGAAAAACCCGCCGGTGGTGATTTTTGACGAGGCTACGTCGGCGCTCGATTCTGCCAACGAACGCGCGATTCAGGCCGAGCTGAAAGAAGCCGCCCAGAACAAGACCACGCTGGTGATAGCGCACCGCCTGTCAACGGTGGTCGATGCCCACGAGATTCTGGTGATGGACCACGGCCGCATCATTGAGCGCGGAACCCACCAGGGCTTGCTGGCGCAGGACGGCAAGTACGCCGAGATGTGGGCGCTGCAGCAGCAGGCCAAGGCCGAGGTTCTGGAGGAAATCGAGCGCTAGCCCACGTAGAACGTGCGCAAGCAGCTATTAAATCAGTAGCGTGCAGGGCAGGCCTGAGTCAGCTTTTTCCGACAACGATCTCGCTCATCTGGATCAGTGGCGCAATATCGGTGTAGTTCGGAATGTCTCCCATGATTTCGGCTGCGTGCGGGCCAAAACCGGCCTGAAACGCTTCGACAGAATCACAAAACAGGTGGCCCATGCAGACGTAGGTCGCCGGCGTGCCGGGCGCCCCGCCGGCCAGACCCTTGTCGATCGTGTAGTACTTGCAGTGCTCGCCCATGCGCGCCTTCACCAGCGGCATGTGCTTGTCGCGGTAGTAGGCATGGTCGAAGCGGGCGCCGGGATTGTTGGCGTACATCACACTGACTTTGATCATGTTGCTTCTCCGGTTTGGGGGTTGGTGCGGGCAGGGCGTCTATCGTGCACCCGCCTGGAAATTCCGGCAAGGCGTTGTACCGCCTGAGCCTTCCCGAATCTCGGCATGATTGCGAAATAAATGGGTTCAAATAGGCCTCAAGCCCCCATGCGTTTCATTTAAGCGCTTTCACTCCGTTCGCCGTGAGCTTGTCGAAGGGTCGTGCCAGCGCAACCGGCTTCGACAGGCTCAGCGCGAACAGTTAAGCGAACAGTATTGTCTCTGGCCCAGATATATCGTGCGCAAACTGCTATTAAATCAAGAGCGCTGCGGGCTGGAACTGCTGGGTTGCATGACGTGATTTTTTGACTAAAAATAGGGCGGCATAGCCTGCTGTCTAGTCGACCCACACGGAAGGAGATTTTTATATGCGTCTTTTCACTCCGCGAGCCCTCGTCTTGGCTGGCAGCTTCTTCATGCTGTCTTTGAGTGCCTTGGCGCAACCGGCGGCGCTCAACACCGATTTTCCGGCAGACGCCGAGATGATAGAGGGCGATGCCCTTCGGCAGCGAATGGCCGGCAAGTCTTTCAAGGCAGTGGCAGCAGACGGCGTGGAGATGCGGCTGCAGTATAAAAATGATGGTTTTGCGTTTGTCGACACCAGTCGCGGATTTCGTGACACTGGCAAGTGGCGGGTAGAAGGCAAAAACGTTTGCGTCGAGTGGAATCGCGCACCCAGTGGTTGTAGCGAAGCACGCGCCAAGGGCGAATTTGTCCACATTCGACGGATCAGCACCCCTGAAGTCCTGACACTCAAGCCGAATTGAACATTGCAGCTCGGGGTGCCTGGTTGCGGCAAGCCTGGATTCTGCAACTGAATTCTGCAACTGAATTCAATATCGATATTGACCGCTATCCCACATAGGACGTGCGCAAGCAGCTATTAAATTAGTAGCAATGGTTGCAATAACCAAAGCCTTGCGCCCGTGCCTGCGGATCTCGTCAAGGGCTTGCCCGCGCACGCCAACCATAGGCTCACTCGCATAATCCGCCCATGGAAACCAAATGGCTTGAAGATTTCGTCAGCTTGGCTGAAACCCGCAGTTTCAGCCGCTCGGCAACGTTGCGGCATGTCACGCAGCCGGCGTTTTCGCGTCGCATACAGGCGCTCGAAGCCTGGGCCGGTACCGATCTGGTCGACCGCAGTTCGTACCCGACGCGCCTGACGCCAGCCGGCGAAACGCTGTACGCCCAGTCGCTGGAAATGTTGCAGGGGCTGCAGTCAACCCGCGCCATGCTGCGCGGCCACAATTCGGCCGGGCAGGACGTGATCGAGTTTGCAGTGCCGCATGCGCTGGCCTTCACGTTTTTTCCAGCCTGGGTGAGTAGCCTGCGGGCTAAATTCGGCCCGATCAAAAGCCGGTTGATTGCACTCAATGTGCATGACGCGGTGCTGCGTCTGGTCGAAGGCAGTTGTGATTTGCTGATTGCCTACCACCATGACTCGCAGCCGTTTCAGCTCGACCCCAAGCGCTATGAAATGGTGTCGCTGGGGCGCGAGGTGCTGGCGCCTTTTTGCCGCGCCAATGCGGCCGGCGAGCCTGAATTTGCGCTGCCGGGCCGCGCCGGCCAGCCGTTGCCGTATCTGGGTTATGCGCCAGGTGCCTACCTGGGACGCATGGTCGATCTGATCTTGAAGCAGTCGCCCACCGCGATTCACCTCGACCGTGTGTATGAAACCGACATGGCCGAGGGCCTGAAGGCGATGGCGCTGGAAGGCCATGGCATCGCATTTTTGCCGCTCGGGTCGGTGAAGAAAGAGCTGCGGTCGAAAAAGCTGGTCAGCGCTGGCAGCCACCTGGAAATGGCGATGGACGTGCGGGTGTACCGCGAAAGGCCATCGTCGCGCGAGGTTTCCAAAAGCCAGGCGCAGGCGCTGTGGGCTTATTTGCAGTCGCAGCATGGTGCCGTGCCGGTGGGCAAGGCCATGCCAGCGAATGCGGTGGTTGAGCGGGTGAAATAGCCGGTCCCCGGCGCGGGGTGCTTTTTGTTGTGACTGGCCAGTGGTGTGGCCATCACGGGTACTAGGTAGCAACCCTTGGTCGTTATGAATAAAACGCATGACAAGGCTGTCAAACAGCATTGGTGTTGCGGCGCTCGCAAAAATATAGTGCGGTACCTTCAGCAACTTCCCATAGACCATAGACGCCCTGGCACCAGACTTCCCGGCCTATGGCATAAAGTCTGCTTTGTTCTCTGCAAGCGATTCTGATTCGCGCTTTTGCGCACCAACCTGGAAGCGGACAGCACCGATTTTTTTTCTGAGGCGGCCCCATCTTTGCAGAAACTTTGCAGTGATGGCCGAATTTGTAGTGCCTGATGCGTCCACTCGCAAGGCATCCACCACGTTTTATAGAGACCGGGTAAACCTAAGCAAACGCCCGGCGTCGACTCTTTAGAATATCCTTCACTTTCCGCTTCATTTCATCACAGGAGACTCCATGAAAATCAAACTAGCCGCCACCGCAACAGCAGCTGCCATCGCGGTTCTAGCAACCGGCGCCGCGTTTGCGCAGGCCACCGACACCCTGGCCAAGGTCAAAGCCTCCGGCGTGATCACCATGGGTGTGCGGGATTCATCCGGTGCCTTGTCTTACACCCTGGGCGAAGGCAAATACACCGGCTACCACATCGAGATTTGCAACAAGGTCATTGCCAATGTTGAGAAGGCAGCGGGCCGCAAACTTGAAGTCAAGTATCAGCCCGTCACGTCGCAAAACCGTATTCCGCTGGTTCAAAACGGCACGGTTGACATCGAGTGCGGCTCAACGACCAACAACGCCACCCGCCTGAAAGACGTGGCCTTCCTGCCCACCACTTTCGTTGAGGAAGTGCGCATTGCGGTGAAGGCCAATTCCGGCATCACCACCATCGCTCAACTCAACGGCAAGAGCGTGGCCACCACCACCGGCACGACCTCGGTGCAAACCCTGCGCAAGAATGAACGCGCCACCGGTGTCGACTTCAAGGAAGTGTTCGGCAAGGACCACTCCGACAGTTTCCTGCTGCTCGAATCCGGCCGCGCTGATGCGTTCGTGATGGACGGTGCCATTCTGGCCGGCAACATTGCGACTGCCAAAAACCCTGCCGACTTCAAACTGGTGGGTGATGTGCTGAGCGTGGAGCCGATCGCCATCATGATCCGCAAGGACGATGCCGCCTTCAAGAAAATTGGCGACGACACCGTCAAGGAAATGATGAAGTCGGGCGAGATTGCCAAGCTGTGGGACAAGTGGTTCCAGCAGCCGATCCCGCCGAAAAACACCAAGGTCGGTTATGCCGTCAGTGAAAGCACCAAGGCGGCCTGGGCGAATCCGAACGACAAGCCGATGGAAGACTACGCCAAGAAATAATACTGGCTGGTAGAAGAAGGCAAACCCCGCCCTTGAATAGCATCTGGCGGGGTTTGTCGTTGAGGGCGGTGATTTTCGGTGGCGCTGGTGTGGATTGCCACTAGGCGCGCACAACAACAAGAGGAGTCTGCATGACCTGGGACTGGAAAATATTTTTAGCCGACGACGGCGGCGGCCGGACCTACCTGCAGTGGATGTTCGACGCCTGGGGCTGGACGCTGGCGGTGGCCGGCGCGTCGTGGGTTGTCGCGATGGTGGTCGGGGGGCTGATCGGCACGATGCGCACCTTGCCGAACAGCCCGGTGCTGACCCGTCTGTCCAACGCCTGGGTCGAGCTGTTCCGGAACGTCCCGCTGCTGGTCCAGATTTTCATCTGGTACTTCGTGGTACCCAAAATTTTTCCGGCCATGAAAGATGTGCCCGGCTTCATTCTGGTGGTGTTTGCCCTCGGCTTTTTCACCTCGGCGCGTATTGCCGAGCAGGTGCGCGCCGGTGTGCAGGCGCTGCCGCGTGGCCAGCGTTACGCCGGTATGGCGATGGGTTTCACCACCGCGCAGACCTACCGCTACGTCATCTTGCCGATGGCGATTCGCATCATCATTCCGCCACTCACCAGCGAGTCGATGAACCTGCTTAAAAATTCGTCGGTGGCGTTCGCGGTGTCGATCGCCGAACTCACCATGTTCGCGATGCAGGCGCAGGAAGAAACGTCGCGCGGTATCGAGATTTATCTGGCGGTGACCGCCTTGTATGCGGCGTCTGCGTTTGCCGTGAACCGGATTTTTGCCTTCATCGAAAAGAAGGTCCAGATACCGGGCTACGTGGTGGCTGGTGCAACGGGCGGGGGGCACTGACATGTTCGGACTCGACCTGACTTTCCTGAACTGGGACATCATTTCCAAGTTCGTCATCAAGGGCTTTTTCTTCAGCATTCAGCTGACGATCGTCGCCACCATAGGCGGCATCATCTTCGGCACTATCCTCGCGCTGATGCGGCTGTCGGGCAAGAAATTCCTCGTGCTTCCGGCCACCATTTATGTCAACGGTATGCGTTCAGTGCCGCTGGTGATGGTTATTTTGTGGTTCTTCCTGCTGGTGCCGGCGTCGTTTTATGCGCTGATCCCCGGCGGCAGCAACTACCGCGCCGAGATCTCGGCCATCATCACGTTCGTCGCGTTTGAGGCAGCGTATTTCAGCGAAATCATGCGGGCGGGTATTCAGTCGATTTCGCGCGGTCAGGTCAATGCGGGGCGCGCGCTGGGCATGACGTACGCACAGAACATGAAGCTCATCATCTTGCCGCAGGCCTTTCGCAACATGGTGCCGATTTTGCTGACGCAGACGATTATTCTGTTTCAGGACACGTCGCTGGTCTACGCCATCGGCGCCTACGACCTGCTGAAAGGTTTCAGCACCGCCGGCAAGATTTACGGTCGCCCGGAAGAAGCCTACTTGCTGGCTGCGGTGGTGTATTTCGTCATGTGTTTTGGTCTGTCCTACCTTGTCAAAAAACTGCAGAACAAGATCGCAATCATTCGTTAGCGCGCACCGAACGGTTGGCGTCGAAACGAACAAATATTGGAGAAGATGATGTCGATGATTGAAATGAAAGAAGTGTCGAAGTGGTACGGCACGGTGCAGGTTCTGAACAATTGCACGACTGCGATTGAAAAAGGCGAAGTGGTGGTGGTGTGCGGGCCGTCGGGCTCAGGAAAATCGACGCTGATCAAAACCATCAATGCGTTGGAGCCGTTTCAAAAAGGCCAGATTTTTGTTGATGGCCAGCCGGTGCATGACCCTAAAACCGATCTGCCCAAGCTGCGCAGTCGCGTCGGCATGGTGTTTCAGAATTTCGAACTGTTCCCGCACTTGAGCGTGACGGAAAACCTGACGCTGGCGCAGGTCAAGGTCAAGGGCAGAAACGCCGCAGACGCCAAAACGCACGGCCTGAAATACCTCGACCGCGTCGGCCTGATGCTGCACAAGGACAAGTTTCCGGGCCAGCTGTCAGGCGGCCAGCAGCAGCGCGTGGCGATTGCCCGCGCCCTGAGCATGGATCCGATTGCCATGCTGTTTGACGAGCCGACCTCGGCGCTTGATCCGGAGATGGTCGGCGAGGTGCTTGACTGCATGATGGACCTCGCCAAAGAGGGCATGACCATGATGGTCGTCACGCACGAGATGGGTTTTGCGAAAAAAGTTGGCAGCCGCGTGATTTTCATGGACGTCGGCGGCAAGATTCTTGAAGACTGTTCAACCGAAGAGTTCTTCAAGCACCCGGAAAATCGCCAGGCACGGACCAAGGATTTCCTCAACAAGATCCTGTCCCACTAAGCATTACCGAGCGGGCGCATTACGTCGTTGCAGCCCCAAGTAAATCCTCACGACCGTCAAGGTCGCTCCGGTTTTCTTAGGGCACCCGCGCCTCGTACTGCATCCCGCTCGCTACGCGCTTGATTCCGGACGTTGGGGAAGTTTTGGGGACAATAGCGCCATGTCTCAAGAAATCACCATCACCCGCCCCGACGACTGGCACCTGCATGTTCGCGACGGCGAGGCGCTGCAAACCGTCGTGCCGCACACCGCCGCGCAGTTTGGCCGGGCCATCATCATGCCCAACCTGCGTCCGCCCGTGACCACCGCGTCGCAGGCCGTCGCCTACCGTCAACGCATTGAAGCTGCTGTACCCGACGGCGTGGCTTTCGAGCCGCTGATGACGCTGTACCTGACCGACAACCTGCCGCCCGACGAAATCAAGCGCGCCAAAGATGCCGGCGTGGTCGCCGTCAAGTTGTACCCGGCCGGCGCCACCACCAACAGCGATGCCGGCGTGACTGATCTGCGAAAGACCTACAAGACGCTGGAAGCCCTGCAGCGCGAAGGCTTGTTGTTGCTGGTGCATGGCGAAGTCACGTCGCCAGACATTGATCTTTTCGACCGCGAGGCGGTTTTTATCGACACACAACTGATTCCGCTGCGCCGCGATTTTCCTGAGCTGAAAATCGTGTTCGAACACATCACGACCCAAGAAGCCGCGCAGTATGTGCAGGCGGCCGACCGCTTCCTAGGTGCCACCATCACCGCGCACCATCTGCTGTACAACCGCAATGCGATTTTTATGGGCGGCATTCGCCCGCACTACTACTGCCTGCCGGTGCTCAAACGCGAAACGCACCGCCTGGCATTGGTCGAAGCCGCAACGTGCGGCAACCCCCGTTTCTTCCTCGGCACCGACAGCGCACCGCACCCCGCGCATCTCAAAGAGCACGCCACTGGCTGCGCCGGCTGCTACACCGCGCATGCGGCGATGGAGCTGTATGCCGAGGCTTTCGATGGTGCAGGACGGCTCGACCAGCTGGAGGCCTTTTCCGGCTTTAACGGGGCCGATTTTTACGGCCTGCCGCGCAACACGGGCCGCATCACCCTGAAGAAAGAGAGCTGGACGCCGCCGGTGAGTTATGCGTTTGGGGAGGCTGAGTTGAAGCCGCTTCGGTCGGGCGAAAGCCTGGCCTGGAAGCTGGAAACCAACGGAGGCTAACGATGGACCACAAGCCGCGCGTTGCCCTGCTGATCGATGCTGACAATTCGCCCGCATCGAAGATCGACCTGATCCTCAACGAGCTGTCGACCTTCGGTGAAACCAATATTCGCCGCGCCTACGGCAACTGGAAGAAGAGTGAACTCAAGGGCTGGGAAGAGGCGTTGCACGAGCACGCTATTCGCCCGATGCAGCAGTTCGATTACACCAAAGGCAAAAACGCCAGCGATATGGCCATGGTGATTGATGCGCTGGAGCTGCTCTACACCGACCGTCCCGACGCTTTCGGTATTGTGTCGTCAGATGCCGACTTCACGCCGCTGGTGATGCACTTGCGCGCCAAGGGAGCCGCGGTGTATGGGTTTGGCGCGCAAAAAACGCCTGAGCCGTTCGTCAACGCGTGCTCCCGGTTCTTGTACCTGGACAAACTGCGGCCGATCGCTGTCAGTGAGGTCTCCGGCGGCTTGGTCGGCGACAACAGGGACGACGGCGAAGCGGAAGCTGTTTCAACGACGCCCTTGCGCGCCACGCCGGCACAGCTCAAGCAGGACGCGAAGCTGGTGACCCTGCTGCGAAACGCCGTTCAGGCTGCTGCCAATGACGAGGGCTGGGCCCGCGTCGGCGCGGTCGGCACGCAGATTGCCAATCAGGCTTCGTTCGATCACCGCAACTATGGCTACGCCACCTTGACCAAGCTGCTGGTCGCCACCCAGTTGTTTGAAATTGCCGACGAAGGCAAGTCCACCGTGGCGGTGCGTGACAAGCGTCTGGGCAAGCCTGCGCGCGGGTAAAGGTGCCGGGATGCGCGTGATGCACCACCCGGCTTGCCCGTGATTGCGAACGTAGACTGGGCCCAGCCGTGGCTCGTGCATCTCAAAGCGTCGGGAGAGACGGTCGCCCGAGAATTGGCTTCCGGCCCGCCGCTGCATCAGGCCCTGGGTGCGGCCCATAGCTCGGTCGTGCGCTTTGTTCCGCAACAGGCATTGCCTGAAGGTGAAGCCTACGAACGCTTTATCTTTAATACCGGTCAGTGCCCCACCCGCGACAACCTGCACGACTTCTTCAACGGCCTGTGCTGGATCACCTTTCCGCAGACCAAGGAAAAGCTCAACCAGCTGCAAGCCGCCGAGATTGCGAAAGCCGGCGTGCAGCCGTTGCGCGGCGCGGTTCGCGATGCACTGACTGTGTTTGACGAGAACGCGGCCTTCCTGATGGCCCCACAGCCGCTGTGGGATGCGCTGCTGGCGCGTGACTGGACGATGCTCTTCATCACGCTGCGCCCGCTGTGGCAAGAAGCGCAGCTGGTTCTTTTCGGCCACGCGCTGCTGGAAAAACTGGTTTATCCACGAAAAGCGATCACAGCCCACGTATATTGTGCGCAACCAGCTATGAATTCGATAGCGACCATGGAAGAGTTTGACGCCTCGATTGCGGCAGATTTGAGTGCTGCCGGGCTCGCCGCCAAGCCCTTCACGCCTTTGCCGGTGCTGGGCGTGCCCGGCTGGTGGGCGGGTAACGAGAACTTTTCTTTCTACGACGACTCCACTGTGTTTCGCCAATCCAAGCCGGCCAAGCCGCAGAAACCGCCACGAAGCCCCTAACAAAAGACTTGATTTAGCCGGAACGAGCCCAATTTTCTGCACAATGCAGTTCCCGCTGCGGCAACAATTGATTTTTACGGAGCATTCATGAAGCGCATTATTTTGTTTGTGATGACCAACCTCGCGGTTGTGGTGGTGCTGGGCATCGTGGCCAGCCTGCTGGGCGTGAACCGGTACCTGACGCCGCAGGGCTTGAACCTGGGCATGTTGCTGGGATTTGCGGCAGTCATCGGCTTTGGTGGCGCCATTATTTCGCTGCTGATCAGCAAGCCGGTCGCCAAATGGAGTTCGGGCGTGCGCGTCATCAACGAGCCGCAGAACGCCGACGAAGCCTGGATTGTCGAGACGGTTAAAAAGCTGGCCGAGAAGGCGCAAATCGGCATGCCGGAAGTCGGCATTTTTGAAGGCGCGCCAAATGCGTTTGCCACAGGTGCGTTCAAGAATTCGTCGCTGGTGGCGGTGTCCACCGGCTTGCTGCAGGGCATGACGCGCGAAGAGATCGAAGCCGTGCTCGGCCACGAAATTGCCCACGTTGCCAACGGCGACATGGTCACGATGACGCTGATTCAGGGCGTGATGAATACGTTTGTGGTGTTCCTTTCACGCGTGATCGGTTACGCCGTCGACAGCTTTTTGCGCCGCGGCAGCGACAGCAATTCCGGCCCGGGCATCGGTTACTACGTCAGCACCATCATTCTCGATATCGTGCTGGGTTTTGCCGCCGCGATTGTCGTGGCCTGGTTTTCGCGCCACCGTGAATTCCGTGCCGATGCCGGTGCCGCGCAACTGATGGGCCGCAAGCAGCCGATGATGAACGCGCTGGCTCGGCTGGGCGGCATGCAGCCGGGCCAGTTGCCCAAAGCCGTTGAGGCCATGGGCATCACCGGCGGCATTGGCAGCCTGTTTGCTACGCACCCGCCGATTGAAGAGCGTATTGCCGCCTTGCAGAACGCCCAGCCCGGTCAGGTGTAAAGCAGGCTTCAGCTTGTTAGAAAGCCGCTGCTCCTGCAGCGGCTTTTTTTGTATCTGCTGAAGTTTCCAGCCGGTTGCGGTTACAAGTACTTGGTAATGTCCTTGAACTCGGCAATCGAAGAGCGCATGGCGACTGGTCCTGCGCCAGCCACCTCTTCAAGGCAATGATCGAGGTGGTCGTGAATAACCAGTTTTTTCGCGTTACTGATGGCGCGTTCGACCGCGTGAAGCTGCTGGGCAATGTCAACGCAGGTGCGCTGGCCCTCAATCATGGCAATAACCTTCTGCAAGTGTCCGCTGGCGCGCTTCAGGCGCTTGACGACATCGGGGTGGGCCGTGTGAACGTGTTTTTCAGTCATGTCGTATCCTACCCCCCAGGATAAGATACAGTCAAGGAATCACGTCAAACGACGGACTCAACAGGTAGTTACCATGCGCTTCCAGAACTTCACCCGCGAGGTGATCCATGATTGAAGTTCTTGCCAACAGAACGTATCGCCACCTGTTCCTTGCGCAGGTCATTGCATTGCTGGGAACCGGCATGGCTACGGTCGCGCTGGGTCTGCTGGCGTTTGACCTGGCGGGTGCCGAGGCCGGCGTCGTCCTGGGCACGGCCCTGGCTATTAAAATGCTGGCCTACATCGGAGTCGCACCTGTTGCGTCCGCGCTGGCCGAGCGTCTGCCGCGTCGCGCGGTGCTGGTGAGCCTTGACATGGTCCGTGCCGCTGTCGCGCTGATGCTGCCCTTTGTGACTCAGATCTGGGAAATTTATGTCCTGATCTTCGTCCTTCAATCCGCGTCGGCCGCGTTTACGCCCACATTCCAGGCGACCATTCCAGACGTCTTGCCCGAAGAAAAGGCTTACACCCAGGCCCTGTCACTGTCGCGGCTGGCCTATGACCTTGAAAGTCTCGCCAGTCCCATGCTGGCTGCCCTGTTGCTTACGGTCGTCAGTTATCACAGCCTGTTTGGCGGCACGGTATTGGGGTTTCTGGCGTCTGCAGCGTTTGTTGTATCGGTCGTTTTGCCGAAGGTAAAAATGCCGCCAAAGCGCAGCATCTATGAGCGGACGACGCGCGGACTGCGCATCTACCTGGCCACGCCCCGGCTACGGGGTCTTCTGGCACTCAACCTGGCGATTGCGTCCGGCAGTGCCATGGTCATCGTCAACACGGTGGTGTTGGTGCAGGGCGGTTTCGCCATGACGCAGACGGCGACCGCCATTGCCTTGGCCTGCTTTGGCGCGGGCTCCATGCTGGTGGCGCTGGCGCTACCCAAGCTGCTCGACCGCTTCCCGGAGCGGCAGGCGATGCTGGCGGGTGCCGGCTTGATTGCGGCGGGTCTGATAGTCGGCGCGGTGCTCGCTTCTTCCTATGCCGTATTGCTCCCGCTCTGGTTCGTACTGGGGCTGGGCTACTCGCTGGCGCAGACGCCTTCCGGGCGCCTGCTGCGCAGATCGTCTAGTGATGCCGACCGCCCTGCGCTTTTTGCCGCGCAGTTTGCGTTGTCGCATGCCTGCTGGCTGATCACCTATCCGCTGGCGGGCTGGCTGGGTGCGCGGTTTGGGCTGGGTGTCAGTTTCGCCACGCTGGGCGTGGTTGCTGGCGCAGCGGTTTTGTTATCCATGCGACTGTGGCCCGTAGAAGATCCGGTTGAACTGCTGCATTCGCATGACGCCCTTCCGCCAGAGCATCCCCACCTTGCCAGCCGCGCGGGCAACTCATCAGAGCAAGGCAAGCATTCGCACGCATTTGTCATCGACGATGAGCACCAGCGCTGGCCGACCTGACCTTGCTTCGCTTATTGAATTCCTTGAATAAACAGCCGCCACTCGCCGCATGAGAGCAGCGGTAACGGCTGCAACCCTTACAGCACGCGTTTGATCGCCGTGTATTCGCCGTTGGTATTCAAGGTGACGGTGACGGCACTGCTTAAACGGTTGCGCCAGTACCAGCCATGCTTGCCGTCAAAGGCTGCCTGCAGCACACCCGCGTCCTTACTCATCTGGCGACCTTTCCCGTAGCCATGGTAGAAGCCTGCGGGTGGATTGACCGGGTCGCCGTGCGCATCGACATTCACCACGCCGCCACGCACCGTCCATTCATAAGTCACCTTGGCGCCCTTGCGCATGTCGAGCTTGACCTCGGCCGCCTGGCCCGGCTTGAGCGACACCGTGACTTCGTCGGATTTGCCAGATTTGCCGGCGGGTTCTGGCGTTGGCGACGGACTTGCCGCCGCTTCCGTTTTTGCCTTTGGGGTGGCGATGGCGGTGGTGGTGGTGGTGGTTGAGGGTACGACCTCAGCAGGAGGCGAGCCGCCCGGTGTTTCGCCCGCAGCCTCTTTGGCCAGCGTCGTCTTGATTTCACCCATCTTTTTCAGGCCCAGCGCGTTGCCGATGCCGGTGGGGTCGATCCCGTACTCCGCAGGCAGCACGGCGGTTGTCAGCAGCACTCCGGCGGCGACAAGGGCTATCGCCGTTGATCGAATCAATTGCCGGGATGAGGGTAGCTCGGCACGAGTAGGTAATTCAGTGTTGTACATCAAAAATTTCTCCGACGATCAGGAAACAAAATAGCCGGTGAGCTGATAGCCCACCAGTAAAAATCCGGCGCACATCAGTGCGACGTTGGCGGTGTAGGCATGACGCAGAAAGCTGCTGGTGCGGCGCCAGTAAACCATCACGATCAGAATGCTAAATAGCGCCAGCAGCTGCCCGATTTCCACACCCACGTTGAATGCCAGCAGATTGGGGAGTAGCCCGTCGCGGGAAATCTCATACTCCTGAATCTTCGTCGCCAGACCAAAACCGTGGAAGAACCCGAAGATCAGCGTGGCCGCCTTGGTGTTGGGCTGAAACCCGAACCAGCGCTGAAAGGCCCCAAGGTTGTCCATGGCCTTGTAGACAATCGACAGGCCGATGATGGCGTCGATCAGGTAGGCGCTGACGCTCGTTCCCAAGTAAACGCCAGCCAGCAAGGTTGCCGAATGACCGAGCGCGAACAGACTCACATAAAGCGCGACATGCTTGAGCTTGTAGAGAAAGAAAATCACGCCGAGCAGGAACAGCAGGTGGTCGTAACCGGTCACCATGTGCTTTGCACCCAGGTAGATGAATGGCAAAAGGTTGACGCCGCTGATTTCCTGGATATAGCCTTTGTCGCCCTCGGCAACACCGTGCGCAAAAACGCTGGTACAGAAAAAAAGCAAGAGGCCCAGCCCGACCAGTAGCTGGCGAGCGTCGGGCCACCATGCGACAGGCGCGTGAAAACCAGCCCTCGTAAAAGGCAAATACATAAAAAACTCCAATGATGATTATTTGAACAAGCCGCGCGAGGCGGCTACCGGGATCAAGCGGTTGCTGACCTCGGAGGGCGTTCCGGCACCGCCACGACCGTGCCTGTTCGGCCGGTACCTGTGCAGTAACGCCATGACGCGGCGCCTGCACAAAAGGGTATTGCATGCTCTGGCAGGGTGAACAGCGATTCGTGGGAGTGATCGATGGCCGAGTGGGCGTGCCGGTGGCCGCCGTAGGCGTCCTCGGCTGAGTCAACGTGCTCGTGCTGGTAGCTGGCGGCGTCCTGATCGAGGCCCGGGATCTCGGCGTGCTGCGCGATTTCGGCCGAGACCGTGCGCAGAGGGTCATGCGACGCAGACACTCCAGCCGCCAACAGGGGCATTAGCGCGGCTAACAGCAAACCAGTCAGCAGGACGATCAGGGTCGGCAACGAGGATTTACGCGGCATGAAGTCTTCTGAATAACTGGCAGGGGAAACATGAACAAACCGTTAGCCGGGCCATGAGGGTCGAAATCTTCCCGCACCACCATGGTAAAGCACAACTCCCCTTATCCTCCCTGGGAGGATCACTTGTTTCAATTTACCCGGATAAATGCTCGAAGCCGTTCGGACGCAAACCCAGCGGCCCGCTACGGTATCAGCATCTGCCGTGCCAGCGCCTCGGCCACGCGGATGCCGTCCACGCCCGCGGACAAAATGCCGCCTGCGTAGCTCGCCCCTTCGCCGGCCGGGTACAGCCCACGCACGTTGACGCTTTGCATGTCGTCGCCCCGGCTCATCTTGATCGGTGACGAAGTGCGCGTTTCAACGCCGGTCAACACCGCGTCATGCGTGTCAAAGCCTTTGATCTTGCGGCCGAACGCCGGGAAGGCCTCGCGCATGGCTTCGATGGCGTAGGCGGGCAGGGCTGAAGACAGATCGCCGAGGGTGACGCCGGGCGTGTAGGAAGGCTCCACGCTGCCGAGCGCAGTGGAGGCGCGCCCCGCGACAAAATCGCCCACCAGCTGGCCGGGCGCCCGGTAGTCGCTACCGCCCAGCACATAGGCATGCGACTCCAGCTGGCGCTGCAAATCAAGCCCCGCCAACGCATGGCCCGGGTAGTCGCGCGGGTCGATGCCGACCACGATGCCGGCGTTGGCATTGCGTTCGTTGCGCGAATACTGGCTCATGCCGTTGGTCACCACGCGGCCGGCTTCGGATGTGGCCGCTACCACGGTGCCGCCAGGGCACATGCAAAAGCTGTAGACCGATCGGCCATTGCTGGCGTGGTGTACCAGTTTGTAGTCTGCCGCGCCCAGCAGCGGATGCCCGGCATGCCGGCCCCAGCGAGCGCGGTCGATCAGGCCTTGCGGGTGCTCGACCCGAAAGCCAATGGAAAAAGGTTTGGCCTCGACGTACACTCCGCGCGCATGCAGCATGGCAAAGGTGTCGCGTGAACTGTGGCCCAGCGCCAGCACAACCTGATCGGCGCGCATCTCGTACGAGGCGCCCGTGGCCTGGTCCAGCACCGTCAGGCCGCGAATGTGTTGGCCGTCAGCTTCTTCCTCGATCAGCACATCGGTGACGCGCTGCTCGAAGCGAATCTCACCGCCCAGCGCAATGATCTGCTCGCGCATGTTCTCGACCACCTTGACCAGCTTGAAGGTGCCGATGTGCGGCCGCGCCACGGTCAGAATTTCGGGTGGCGCACCTGCTTTGACAAACTCCTGCATCACCTTGCGGCCCAGATGGCGCGGGTCCTTGATCTGGCTGTAGAGCTTGCCGTCTGAAAACGTGCCTGCGCCGCCTTCGCCGAACTGCACGTTCGATTCCGGATTCAACACATTTTTGCGCCACAGGCCCCAGGTGTCCTTGGTGCGCTCGCGCACCTTTTTTCCGCGCTCCAGCACGATCGGTTTGAAACCCATCTGGGCCAGCAGCAGCGCCGCAAAAATGCCGCACGGGCCGAAGCCGATGACGACCGGGCGCAGCGACTGGCTGGCGGGTGCATGGCCGACCGGGTAGTAGGCCATGTCGGGGGACGGCAGGACGTGCGGGTTGTTGGAAAACTTCGCCAACAGCTCTGCTTCGAGCGTGGGGACAATTGCGACATCAGCGATATACACCTGCAGCAACTCGGCCTTGCGGGCGTCGAAGCTGCGCTTGTGAATGTCGAATGTTTCGATTTGTTCGACGCGAATGTCCAGCGTGCGGGCGATCAGCGCGGCTAGCGCGCCTTCCGCGTGGTCAAGCGGAAGCTTCAGTTCAGTCAGGCGAATCATGGGGGCTCGTGTTGATCAAGCAGTCAGTATTTTATTCCGCCTCCAAATCATCCGTGCACTTTGTCGGCTTCGCTTGCCGTACCGGTGTACTGTCCGCGCTTCGCCTTCGCGTTCACGAATGATTTGGAAGCGGAATTCGGCCGTACCTCATCGCCTGAGATAATGTAGCCGTGAAGCACGCCAGACCGCCGCTGGTGCCGTATGGGAAACCTGGCACTGGAGGAACGTCCGGACTGCACAGGACAGCGTAGGAGGTAATACCTCTCCACCGTGAGGTGAGGATCAGAGCAACAGAGACGAGTCGGTGTTTTGAGGTAACTCAGGGCGCCGGGTGAAACGGGCAATCTCTACGCGCAGCAATACCAAATAGGCCAGCATTGAAGCGGTTCGCTGAGCTGGCGGGTAGGTAGCACCGAGCCGGGTGGGCGACCCCCGGCCCAGATTAATGGCGGTCACACTGGGCTAACTTGTTTCGGCAAGAAGGTTCAGCGCACAAAATCCGGCTTATCGGCGAGCTTCACACTTATCCATGAAAAAAGCCCCCTTCGTTTCCGTCGGGGGCTTTTGTCTTTCGGGCCGAAGCCCGTTCACATTTATTTCGACGCAGCGACGGCCGGTGCAGCGGCAGCGCCAGGTGCAGCGCCGAAATACTTGGCGTAAATTGTGTTGTAGGTACCGTCTGCTTTTACATCGGCCAGGCCCTTGTTGAGCTTTTCGAGCAACTCGGTGTTACCTTTTTTGACGGCCAGGCCATATTGCTCGGCCGCAAAGCTGGAGTCAGCCAGCGTCTTGAAGCCAGCGCCTGCGTTGTTGGCCACGTAATGCACCACCACACCGTTGTCGGCCACCACGGCGTCAACGCCACCAGCTTCCAGTTCTTTCAGCGCCAGCGGGGTCGATTCAAAACGCTTGACGTTGGTGCTTTCCTTGCCCTGCAGCTTGGTAACCACTTCATCGCCGGTGGTGCCGGTCTGAACGCCGACCTTCAGTTTTTTCAGGTCGTCGAATTTGGCGATCTTTGAATCCTTTTTCACAGCCATCAATTGCTGCGCATCAAAGTAGGGTGACGAAAAATCCATCGTCTGCTTGCGCTCGTCGGTGATGGTGATGCTCGACACCAAAAAGTCGCGGTCGCCCTGGGCCAGCGTGTTGAAGATTCCTTCCCATGGGGTATTGACGAATTTCACTTCGATACCAGCCTTGGCGGCGACGGCTTTGACCACGTCGATGTCGAAACCGACGATCTCGCCTTTTTCATTTTGTGATTCAAAGGGGGCATAGGCGGCATCGGTGCCGACCACATAGACCTTGGCGGCAGGCGCCTGCGCCGAGACAGCAGGGACTGGCGTGGCGGCTACTGGTGCGGGCGTCTCTTTTTTGCCGCAGGCGACCAGCATCAGGCCGGCGAGCAGGGTGCCCGCGGTTTGAAGTAATTGGCGTTTGGTGATGGAAGGCATGAAAGACCTCGTTGAAGTTGAAATAAACGAACTGAAAAGCACTGAATTTTTTGCCGAAACGTGCAGGGCACTGGCCACTGGCGTTCGGACAACAACTCAAAAGTATAAACCTCGCCTGTCCTTTGTGAACAGCCGCATCGCCGCCTCAAAGACTCGGACGTTTCCCCGGACGGCTCTAGGTGGCTGTCTCGGGAAAAAGCGCGCCTACATGGGTGCAGATGGTGCCCGGCGTGGTGAACCAGATGGCGCCGTCATCGCGCAGCCGGGCCAGGTGCTGCAAGGCCCGCCGCAGGTGGCGCAGGCGGTAAGGCTGGCCGACGATGTAAGGGTGCAGCGCAATGCCCATGACCAGCGGCTGGTTGACCGACTGCGCCAGCATCTCATCAACGTTGTCGATGATCATCTGCGCGAAGTCCTTGCCGTCCATCTGGCGCGCGATGATCATCGGAATGTCGTT
>JANNKV010000102.1:0-6197 GCA_031396485.1 Polaromonas sp.
GCCATGAGCCTGCCCACCATCGACCACCGGGGCCCTGAATTCGCAGCCCTGGGTCTGAAGGTGTTGGGCGATATCAAACAGGTTTTCCAGACAAAACAGCCGGTCATGATTTACCCCGCCTCGGGCACAGGCGCCTGGGAAGCCGCGCTGGTCAATACGCTCAACGCAGGCGACCATGTGCTGATGTACGAGACCGGGCATTTTGCGTGGCTGTGGCAGAAACTGGCGACGCGCCTGGGCCTGAAAACCGAAGTCATGTCTTACCCCGGCGCGGAAGTGTGGCGCCACGGCGTACAGGCGCACCTGATCGAAGAGCGCCTGAAGGCCGATACGCAGCACAGCATCAAGGCCGTCTGCGTGGTGCATAACGAAACGTCTACCGGCGTGACCAGCAACATCGCTGCCGTGCGCAAAGCCATTGATGCAGCCAAACACCCGGCGCTGCTGCTGGTTGACACTATTTCGGGCTTGGGTTCGGCCGACTACCGTCACGACGACTGGGGCGTCGACGTCAGCATCAGCGGCTCGCAAAAAGGGTTGATGCTGCCACCCGGCATCAGCTTCAACGCGATCTCAAGCAAAGCCATCGAGGCCAGTAAAAAAGCCACGCTGCCAAAAGCTTTCTGGGCCTGGGACGAAATCATCGAGATGAACAAGACCGGTTACTGGCCGACCACACCCAACACCAACCTGTTGTACGCGCTGAGCGAAGCCTGCGACATGCTGCTCGAGCATGGCCTGGAGACGGTGTTTGCCCGCCACCAGCGTTGGGCGACGGGCGTACGCGCGGCCGTCAAGGCCTGGGGCTTGCAAATCCAGTGCGCCGATCCGTCGGTGTACTCGCCCATCCTGACCGGCGCGATGATGCCCGAAGGTGTGGATGCCGATGCAGTCCGCAAGATCATTTACGAACGCTTTGATTGTTCGCTGGGCACGGGGCTGGGCAAGGTCAAAGGCAAGATGTTCCGCATCGGGCACCTGGGCGATAGCAACGACCTGACATTGATGGCGGCGCTGGCGGGTTGCGAGATGGGGCTGAAACTTGCAGGCGTCAAGCTGGCGGGCTCGGGCGTTCAGGCCGCCATGGACCACTTTGCGAGTCACGCCGCCGTGGTGCCGCAGCGCAGGGCGGCCTGATCAACCGGTTCCGTTTTTTCGCTTTCCGATCGACAACTTCCCGCAAAACCAACTATTCACCGGAGACAACACCATGCAACGCAGAACCTTCATCAATGCCACCACGGCAGCCGGCGCGACGCTGGCAGTTCCCATGCTGGGCGCGCAAACGCTGCCCAATGGACCCATCCGCATCATTGTGGGCTTCGCGCCCGGCGGCGGCACGGACATTCTGGCGCGGGTGATCGGCCAGAAGCTCGGTGACCTGTGGAAGACGCAGGTCATCGTCGAGAACAAGGCCGGCGCCTCGGGCACCATCGCCGCCGACTACGTGGCCAAGCAGCCCGGCGACGGCAACACGCTGCTGATGGCGCACATCAACAGCCAGGCGATCACGCCTGCCCTGCAGAAGGTCAACTATGACCCGGCCAAAGACTTCCAGCCGATTGTGCTGGTGGGTGTCACGCCCAACCTGTTGATCTGCAACGAGAACCAGCCCGCCAAGACCGTGAAGGACCTGGTCGAGTTGTGCCGCGCCAAGCCAGGCCAGATCAGTTTTGGTTCAGCCGGCACCGGCAGCGCGCAACACCTGGCGCTGGAGATGTTCATGCTGGCCGCCAAGGTCAAGGCCATCCACGTGCCGTACAAGGGCTCGGGCCCGATGCTTACCGACCTGATCGGCGGCACCATCCAGTACAGCTTTGACACCATGACGGCAGCAACACCGCATGTCAAAAGTGGCAAAGCCATTGCCATCGCGCAGACACGCCAGAACCGGGTGAACGCCTACGCCAACGTGCCGACGATGGCCGAGTCGGGCTTCCCTGGCTTCGAGGCCACAACCTGGTATGGCCTGGCCGGCCCGGCCAAGATGCCCGTGGCCATGGCCAAGCGCATGAATGAGGATGTGAACAAGGTCATGCAGATGCCCGACGTGATGGAAAAGCTCGCGGCCTCCGGCGCGCAGGACGGCGGCGGCTCCACCGAGAAGTTCGGAGAGTTCATGCAGGCCGAGCAGGTCAAATGGGCCAAGATCATCAAGGACGGCGGAGTTAAGGGAGAAGCGTGACCGCTGCAGAAACCAAGCGCCCCTTGCCGCTGGCCGGCGTCCGCGTGCTCGACATCAGCCAGGTCATGGCAGGCCCGTTTGCCTGCATGTTGCTGGCCGACATGGGCGCGGATGTGATCAAGATCGAGCCGCCGGGCACCGGCGACCAGACGCGTGGCTCGATGGGGTTCAAGATGAAGGGGCCCGACAGCCTCGGGTTCCTGAACATGAACCGCAACAAGCGCAGCGTGGTGCTCAACCTCAAGTCAGAGGCCGGCCGCACGCTGCTGCTCCGGCTGGCCAAAGATGCTGACATTCTGGTCGAAAACTACCGCCCCGGCGCGATGAAGCGCCTCGGCCTGGGCTACGAAGACATCAAGGCGGTGAACCCGCGCCTCGTCTACACCAGCATTTCCGGCTTCGGCCAGACCGGGCCCTGGGCTGATCGCCCCGGTTTTGACTTGATGGCGCAGGCCATGTCGGGCGTGATGAGCGTCACCGGCTACCCGGGCGGGCCACCCGTGAAGGCGGGTGTGCCCGTGGCCGATATTGGCTGCGCGTTGTTCGCCATCTACGCCACGCTGTCGGCCTACATCGGCGCCAAGACCAGCGGCGAGGGCCAGTACATTGATGCGGCTCTTTTTGATGCGGCCATGGCTTTTTCGGTCTGGGACATTTGTGATTACTGGGGCACAGGCAAGCAGCCCGAACCGCTGGGCACGTCGAACAAAATGACCGCGCCTTACCAAGCCATGGCTGCGTCCGATGGGTACTTCGTGATGGGGGCCAACAACCAGAAGTTGTGGCACCTGCTGTGCACCGTCATGGACCGCAAGGAACTGCTGGAAGACGCCCGCTTTGGCACGATTTCATTGCGCCTGGCCAACCGGGCAGCGCTTGAGGAAGAACTGGAGCAAACTTTTCGCCTGCGTCCCAAGGACGACTGGGTCAATTTGCTGCTCGCGTCGGGTATCCCGGCGGGTCCGATTCTGACTTATCCCGAAGCCTTCGAAGGCGAGCATGGCCGTGCGCGTCAGATGCGTATGGAGATTGATCATCCCATCGAGGGCAAGGTGCCGAACATCGGTTTTCCCGTCAAATTGTCTGGTACGCCGCAACAGGTGCGCCGCCATCCACCGCTGCTGGGCGAGCACACCGCCGAGGTGATGGCTGAAATGGGAATAGGTGCCGATGAGCAGGCCCGGTTAAAAGAACAAGGTGCATTTTCAGCATGAGTGATGATTTGAAAGATCAGGCCAATTCGGGTGCAGTTCACCTGAGCATCAACGCCGGCATCGCATCGGTGGTATTTGACCGGCCGCTGGCGCGTAACGCCATGACCTGGGCCATGTACGAACAGCTCGGCAGCATCTGCCGGCGGTTGCAAACCGACAGCACCGTTCGCGTGGTGACCTTTCAGGGCGCGGGCGGCGAAGCCTTTGTGGCGGGTACCGACATCGAGCAATTCAAGGCTTTCCACAGCGGCGATGACGGCGTCGCCTACGAACGCACCATCGACAAAGGCATTGGCCTGATCGAGTCGCTGCCCATGCCCACCGTGGCGGTGATCAGCGGCTGGACGATTGGCGGCGGCCTCGCGATTGCCACGGCGTGCGATTTCCGGATTGCCACGCGCGCGTCCCGCTTCGGTGTCCCGATTGCCCGAACGCTCGGCAATTGCCTGTCCATGTCCAACCTCGCGCGCCTGGGTGCTGCGTTTGGCACACAGCGCGTCAAACGCATGTTGATGCTGGCCGAACTGCTGGGTGCCGAAGAAGCACTGGAGTGCGGATTTTTGCAGCAGCTTTGCGAGCCGTCCGAGCTTGACGCTGCCGCCGCCGCCCTATGCCAGCGACTGGCCTCGCTGGCACCCGTGACCCAGCACGTCACCAAGGAAAGCCTGCAACGCCTGCTGCTGTCCAATCTGCCCGATGGCGAAGACCTGATCAGCCAGTGCTATGGCAGCAGCGACTTCCACGAAGGGGTCGATGCCTTTGTCGCCAAAAGAAGCCCGGTCTGGACAGGCACGTAGACACTATTTGACAGCCCTGCGCGGTCGGTAGTGCCCGCACAGCGTTTCAATCAGCGCCTGCGCGTAGCTGGGCAGCGCGGTCTGGTCGCGCACCAGAATGTAGCGCTCCCGCACGCTCCAGGCATCAAGCAGTTCAACCAATGCAATCCCCATGCTCGCCTGGTTGCGCCGCGCGGCTGATTCTGGAACGATCCCCACGCCAACGCCGGCGCCGATCATGCGGCACATGGCGTCAAAACTTGACAGCTGGATACGCAGCTTCAGCGGCTTGCCCAGGCTATCGACGACCTGACCCAGGAAGGTTTGCAGTGTGCTGCCCTGCTGCATGCCCACCGCGTCTTCGTCCAGTGTTTCGGCAAAAGCGATCTTCTTGCGCCGCGCAAACCGGTGGTTTTTGGCCGTGGCCAGCACCAGCCGGTCGGTGCTGAAGTGAATGGCCTGCAGGCCCAAGGTGTCGACCTGGCCGGCCACGATGCCGATGTCAGCGCGCGCGTCCAGCACGCCGCGGGCAATTTCAGCGTTCGGTTTTTCCTGAAGGTCAATATTGATCTTCGGGTGGTTGGCGAGGAAGCCGGGAAGTATCTCGGGCAGAAAATCGGTCACCGCCGTGGTGTTGGCGAAGACCCGCAGATGTCCGCGTAGGCCACCGGCATATTCCTGCATGTCGGCGCGCAGTTGCTCGCTCTGGTGCAGCACGCCGCGGGCATGGTGCAAAAAGGCTTCACCGGCGGGCGTCAGGCGAACGCCGCGGGCTTCGCGGTACAGCAGCGGAAGGCCGGCCTGCTGCTCCAGCGACTTGATTCGGGCGCTTGCGGCAGCCAGCGACAGGTGCCGCCCGGCGGCAGCCCGTGTGATGTTGCATTCTTCGGCTGTCAGCACGAACAGGCGCAGGTCGGTCAGGTCGAATTGCATCGGTCAATGGTAGCTCAGCGACGGCCAAGCCTTCGGATTATCAGAAGCCTTGGTTTTGAAATGCGTGATTGCCATGCACGCCGCCAGAGGCGAACATGGAGGCAAACAGGAGACAAATCATGAAAACAATAGCCTCGAAGTTGATTCACCGTGTGTCGCGTCGCATTTTGCTGGCCGCATTGGTGGCATCACCGCTGCTGGCAAGCGCTCAGGCTGCGTATCCCAACCGCCCCATCGTCATGATCGTGCCGCAGGCCGCCGGCGGCACCAATGACATCGTCGGACGCATCGTCAGCCAGAAGCTCGGTGAAGTGATGGGCACGTCGGCCGTGGTCGACAACCGGCCCGGTGCGGGCGGCAATATCGGCACCCAGCTCGCGGCCAAGGCGCCCAAAGACGGCTATACCTTGCTGATGACGATTAGCAGCAGCCAGGCCATCAACCCGGCGCTTTACAAAAACGCCGGTTTCGATCCGGTGAAAGATTTCAAACCCATCAGCCTGATCGGCGCGGTGCCCAATGTGCTGCTGGTGAACCCGTCGTTTCCCGCCAAATCGATGGCTGAACTCATCGCGCTGGCCAAAGCCAAACCGGGTGAATACCAGTACGCGTCGGCGGGTAACGGCACGCTGAACCACCTGCTCGGTGAAATGCTCAACAGCATGGCCGGCGTCAGTCTGCAGCATGTACCGTACAAAGGTGTGGCGCCTGCGCTCAATGACGTGCTGGGCGGTCAGCTGCCGATGCTGTTTGCCAGCCTGCCGTCCTCGCTGGCCAACATCAAGGCAGGCAAGCTGCGCGCGCTTGCTGTCAGCGGTGCGGCGCGTTCACCGGTGTTGCCCGATGTGCCCACGGTGGCAGAAACCGTTCCCGGCTACAACGGCACACTGTGGATCGGTCTGTTCGCGCCCGCGGGCGTACCGCCCGAGGTGCTGGCGCGCCTGCAGGAAGGCATGGCGAAAACGCTGGCAGCGAAAGACCTGCGCGACAAGCTGGAGCAGCAGGGCGTCGAGCTGGCCGGCACCGCTGAGAAACCCGTCACACCCGAGCAATTCGCCGCGCTGCTCAATGACGATATTGCCAAATGGG
>JANNKV010000103.1:0-10623 GCA_031396485.1 Polaromonas sp.
CCACTGGAAACGTGACCGAGTGGCCGAAGGTGCTCCCCTGCTAAGGGAGTATGGGGTGTAGAGCCTCATCGAGGGTTCGAATCCCTCCGTTTCCGCCAGTAACCTGTTTAAAGTAGTCCGATCTAGGCTACCAAAACCCTCAACAGCCCCTATCCACGGGGCTTTTTTGTTTTCTATCGTCCGATGTAATGCAATGCCATCCTGGCGCCATTGGGGGTAACTTTTGGGGTACCCAGAGTCAGGCCAGGGGGTATCTTGTTTTTTCCGAGGAGTATTCAGTTGTACAGGTGCGATACGGGCTCCTTACCGGTCTCGTGCCTGGACGGGCTCATTGAGTCCGCAGCAGCGTTTTAGATGGCTGCCTCGCCGACCACTGTATCGATGAGTTGTTGCGCCCAATCGTCCAGGATAGTTGCCTTGCAGTGCTTTACGAAGCGCTCCAGATGTTCCGGCCAAAGCTTCAAGCGGCCGCAGGCAAGAGACATCACGATCTCTGGCGTTGCGTTCCCATGGCCAGATTGCCATGCATCGACTTCGGCTACAAATACGGCAAGGACTTCCGAGCTGCAGTGTTCATCAACAGCGTAGTTCAACTCCTGCTGGTAGGCAGCCCTGAGAAAGGCCGCTCGCAAAATAGAATCGTTGTAGTCCCTCAGATTGCGGGGACACAGCGTCGCCAAATTCACAAGAATCTGCCCATAGACGCTTTGATTTCTAACCACAGTGCCTGGCAGCTTGCCCGCCGGCGTCGCCAACCCAATGTCTGCGCAACGCGCTGTGGCAAGCAGGTTCGACACCACCGCATAAATATCCGCCTGCGAAATCGCACCAAGGCAGCCCTCAGCGCTCAAGTAAACAAAATCCGCCGCAATGGTCAAAGGGCCTTGCTTGCCTTCCATAAATAGCCCGTTTTGGCGAATGCCCGCTTCAAGCAGCCCGGTACGCCTGGCATGCAACATCGGATCTAGCCGCGTTCCAAGATCGGCCGCCATCCGCTGCAGTAGCTCAAGTTCCTGAGCCCAGGAAGTGGGTACACCGTCCAGGTTGGGTAGCATGAGAGACATGGCCGACTTGAAGGTGAACGTGTCGGGACCTCGCTCGCCGTAGCATAGAAACATTTCCAGTTCACGCAAGCTTTGCGCCGAGTCGACAAAAGTTATCACGCTAAGGTAAGCCACGTCTCCACGCGCCGCCTTCACTCGCATTTGGGCATTGACACTGCGAACCTTCGAATGATCATCAAGCACGCCCAACATCACCAGAACGCGCGCTCCATCCCGCGCTGGCATCGATGCCAGCTCGTCGTAGGAACAGATGACAGCGTTCTGGAACTGCTCGGTCAGGCCAGCCGCAGCGAGAAGGGACTTGAACAGGCCCTCATCTAGGTCCACCAAGACGATGGCGTCCAGCGGATTGGGGGAAAAGCGGCGTAAGAGACGCAGCGTCTTCTCCTGAATGTCCGTGGCTTTTGCCAGTGCGGCATTCAGATCAAGTCGAATATTGGTCTTCTGCGCCGTCGTGAATAGATCAACTGACAACAACCCTTTGCCGGCTAGCAGTTCCATCGCATCCCGGGCTTGTTTCGGTTGACTCGCAGTGCTGATACGCATGCGCGTGACATCGCGTTTCTCAAGAAGGAACTGATCGCCTTCCAGTGGAGCAGCCAGATAACCCCGCTTGCAGAAGGTGCAGGTGTCCGCCTTCGCGTTCACAACTGGGTCGTATCCGAAAAGACGGTCTTTCGTGATGGTCAAGTTACAGGCCACCAGACCCAGCGTGGGTTGCGTGGGGGATGGCCCCAGCAGAAACAGCGTGATGATGAGCTTCTCGTTGGCGTTCTTCTTATTCTTGAGCTCGTGGGCCAGACTGCCTGAAGTCGAAGCTGACAGCAATAACAGGTCGTTCGATCCCAGAGGTGGTAGGTTGCTGAGCCCGTCATACGAGCTAAACGACTCCACCTCTGGGTCCGATGTGCCCATACCAGAAGCCTTCGCTATCCGCGCCATGGCAAAGGCGACGCTTACCAGTGGCGCTGTGTCAACAAACACCCGCTTGATGTGCACATCGCCGATCAATCCAAGGCAAAAGAATGCAACCGCACCGATGCTGGCTGATGTGAGGAGTACATTACTGGCGCGTAGAAATCTGTCAGTGTGTTGCCCGGATAGCTTCGTGAAATGAACCCCGGCGGGCGCCTTAACCAATCCTCCGCGCCTGTCAAACAGGTCAAACAGCCATCCGTGCACCAGTTCACGGTCGAGATCGGCAAGTTCGCCGTTGGGCCCACGGTGCTTGATCCTCCAGGTGTCACCGTCCTGGTGGAGCTGTACTAAGGAGATTTGGTACCCGGAGCGCTCTGGTGCAAAGCCCCCAAATAGCGTTTCATACGCCGCCTCATTGCCAAGGAATGGGCATAGGACATAGATCCAAGGTGTATTTGGTCGATGAACGAGAATGTCGCGCACATCGGCGCTGATCGTAGAGGAGGCTAGTCCTACGCTGTCGTAGACCAGCAGGCAGGCGTCGCCTTCTCTATCTGCGGTGCGAAAGCGGGTCTTTAGGGCGATGGCCTTCATGATCGTTCAGTTGAGTGGAACGATCACGCGAATAGCGCTGCCCACAATGTTTTCATGTGCGGTCGGTATGGCCACGACCTTCTTGGTCGTATCAAGCAGCTTAGGCTTGGGCCAGTTGAAGCGTGACCATTCAGAGCCGGGCGGTTGCATTTGGACTTGCAGCTGTCCTTCCATGAAGGTCCTGTAGCCGAATGTGCGGCCAGTCCTTATTTCAATGCGTCCAGCCAGCGTTTGCAGTGCGCGGAGCACCTCAGCCAGGCCAAGTGCGCGATGGGCGGGGCGCGGGTCCGGAATGTTTTCATCAAAATGCCGTTCCAGGCACTTGTGCAATACCCGCCACTCAAAGTCAATGTCGTGCCGTTCCTCTGTGCGGGTGAAAGAGCGGAAGTATCCGAGTCCGGTGTCGAAGACGGAGATCTCCAGGCAATCTTTTTGAACATCCTTCAGCTTGTGGTCAGCGCCACGCAACTGGACTGTTATCTGGATGCGCTTGAACATCAGCCCGCGCATGGCATTGATGCTGTACCTTGCCCCTCTGAGGTCTGTCATGGCGTGCATGTCCGTGTTCTCGAACAACTCCGCCACAACTACCCCGAGGCTGCCGGCCCACTTGAACTGCTTGGCCGTATCGCCAGTGGCTTTTAGTTCCGTGGCAAGCACATCTTGCACGAGTGTTTCGAAATGACTCCTCGGACGCAGTGAGCCGCCTCCGGACAGATACAGCTGCTCGGGTCTGCCATGTCCTCGGCTGTCGGCACACAAAAGCAGCTGACTGGGTGAGAACAAGTCTTTAATCAATCGGTGCTTCAGCACGCCATGGCGTGCCGCAGTCAGTACCTGCTCAGCCTGAGACTCTTCCAGCCCGGCAAGCGTGTGACGCACACCCTCAAGCATCAAAACCACAGCCAGCAGAGGTTGCAGTCGCACGATTTCTGTGAGCCGCCGGCTGATGGCAGATTCCCATCGCACGGTCATGGGGATACCGAGCCTGGAAATTGTGAGAAGCCGCTGTATTGCGAACACCTCTCCGCTCAGCTCCGGCGAAAGTACCAATTCCTCGTAGTTGCCGGGGACTACCAATTCCAGTTCGGTTGTGTTCGGGAGATCTGATAACGGGGCTTGATCCTCCGAGATTTCCAGCGGAAGGACAAGCGACCTGCGGTGTGCGTTGCTGGCTTGCATGAATATGCTGGATGGTAATCGAACGTGCAGAGCTGACATCTTGAGGGCTGCCAGTTGGCCGAATGAATCGTCGGCGCTTCCTCCGCGACTTTCGTCCAACGTCGTCCGATAGAGGCTATTGCCGTCCGACGCAGTTGGGGGTACATTTCGGGGTAACGGGGTTCCAACCGGGGGTATTTCACCTCACAACCCGAATTGGAGCCTCGGGATGAAACTCACAGATACGCGCGTTAAAAGCGCAAAACCTTCCACCAAAGCAATCAAGCTGGGCGATGGAAGGGGCCTTTACCTCCTGATCAATCCTACCGGCGCCAAGCTTTGGCGGCTGAAGTATCGCGTGGGCGGCAAGGAGAAATTGATGGCCTTGGGCTGCTACCCTGAGGTATCGCTCGCCCAAGCGCGTGACGCTTGCAATGCTGCCCGCAAGCAGGTGGCGGCTGGTGCTGACCCCATGGCCCAGCGCAAGGCCGACAAGCAGGCGCGTCAGCTCGCCGCTGAAAACTCGTTCAATCTGATTGCACGTGCCTGGTGGAAACATTGGTCGGCGGCTCGCAGCCCGCGTCACGCGGAGTACGTGTTGCGTCGGTTGGAGGCGGATGTTTTTCCTGAGCTTGGCGGACTGTCAATTTCTGACATCGAGGCGCCTGATCTGGTGAGGCTGGTGAAGGTCGTTGAAGGACGTGGAGCGCTGGACATTGCCAAGCGAGCGCTTCAAACCATCGGCCAGGTTTTTCGGTACGCGGTAGCCCATGGCTATGTCGCCCGGAATCCCGCGTCTGACATCAAACCTTCTGACGTATTGCAGTCGCGCAAGAAGACAAACTACGCACGAGTCGAGGCCAAGGAGTTGCCCGCTTTGGTGCGCAGTATTGAAGCTTACACAGGCTCGGTGTACACCCGGTTGGCTATGAAGCTTATGGCGCTGACGTTTGTACGCACATCGGAGTTGATCAACGCCAGGTGGGTGGAGTTCGACCTTGAGACGGGGCGATGGGACATCCCGGCTGCACGGATGAAGATGCGAACGCCGCACATCGTGCCCCTGTCTCGCCAGGCTGTAGAGGTGCTGAGGGCGCTGCACATGGTGTCAGGTGGCAGGGGGTTACTTTTCCCGGGCGAGCGTGATCATGCAAAGCCGATGAGCAACAACACGATCCTGGGGGCGCTCGACCGTATGGGCTACAAGGGGCGCATGACCGGGCATGGCTTTCGGGGCTTGGCCTCGACGATCCTGCATGAACTGGGTTATGACCATCACCACATCGAGCTACAGCTGGCGCACACGGAGCGGAACCAGGTAAGCGCCGCATATAACCATGCTCTGTACCTTGCGCCTCGTACGGTTCTTATGCAGGACTGGGCTGATTACATTGAAAACTCGGCAAAGGGCAATGTACGTCACGCGACCTTCAAAAAGGCAGCTTGATGACTCGGTCAAAAGTAGAGAGCTTGATCGATCTGCAAAGATTGGGTGAGATATTGAATGAACATGCCGATTTATATGCGGATCAGCTCTGCGGGTGCCTTCAGGAGGCTTTGCACGATATGTCTCTAAAAGACGCTAGAGGCTTGTACGGCCAACAAGTGTTTCGCGAGATTGCGTTTGAATATACGCGTCTCGCCGCCGTGCAATGGGGTCCTTTATTCATCTGCGATGAACGCCTTCGGTCAGCTATTCAGCGACATGGCTACCGCATCGCAGGGTTAGAGAGCGGCCGCGCGCGTAGTGAGAGGTCGACAAAAAGTAAGTTCTTGCGGTGGGCAAAAGAAGAAAGCAGACGCAACCCATTGATGTCGAAAAATCAAATGGCGAGTAAATATCACCAGCTGAATCTGCATACGTCTGTACAAAGTCTGCGGCGCTACCTCTCAAGTATTGGCAGTGTAGGGGATGGGTTGGATTGAACTGCTTAGTCCATGGTCAAGCTGCTTGGTCGACTGTTTTGTAGTGATGGATGACGAGATGATTGCGTCCACTACAGCACAGGAGAGTCCGATATGGATACGACAGAAGAAAACCAGACTACAGGTGGGCCCGTCCACTATGCACGAGCAGCCGAAACCTGCAAGAGATTCTGTATTGCACGATCGACCCTTTGGGTTTGGGCAAGAACCCGTCCTGGATTTCCGCAACCTATAAAGGCCGGCAAAAAGGTCACCCTGTTTGACCTCACCGCCATAGACGCTTTTTTGCGGGCCCAGGCTAAACCACGCGGGGAGTCAGAGTCGTGAGCCATCTTCATACCAATGCATTGTGGAAAGCAAAAATAACACCGCCATCGAGCAAATTGGTTTTGATGTACATGGCAAAGTTGTGTGATGACCGCGGTGAGCGGCTCTTCCCATCAATGGCAGATGTCGCGAAGAATACAAATCTGTCTACCCACCAGGTGCGTAAGATCATTCATTCCTTCGTCGCGATGGGCGTCCTCACAGTGGAGGCTAATTATTGCGGTGGAAAGCCTGGCACCACGCGTCACCATCGCCTTCACCTGTCGGAAATCGAAAAGCTGATCCCGAAGGCATGCGCCGACGCTACCCGTAGCATAGACACTACCCCTGGCGTGGATGCGGAGGAGGGAGTGCAGGGGTGCACCGCAGGGGTAGCGTCGGCGCAGGCGACGGCTAGCGCGGATGCGACCCAAATTACCAATAAACATCAGATAAATACCAAACAATCACCAGCTGACAGGTTGTCTGGATTTGAGATTTTTTGGGACGCCTATCCCCACAAAGTTAAAAAAGGTCTAGCAATGACGGAGTTTTTTAAACTACGTCCTTCCAAGGAACAGCTGGACACCATACTGCAGGCACTCAGTACGCAATCAGCTAGCGAAGCGTGGGCAAAGGAGGGTGGAAAGTACATTCCTTACCCTTCAAACTATTTACTTAAGAAGCAATGGGAACCAGATGCAGGCGGCTACGTGCCGGGCAATGTTGCTGCGTGGTACTCAACCGGACCCGGCCTCATTGCCAAAGGTAAAGAACTTGGCCTTCATTTCGTTCCAAAAGAGACATCTTCGGTGGACGATTGGCTTAGGTTTGTTGCACGGGTTTGGGTTGCGGTAGGCGACGGTCCCCATTGGGACCATACATCTGCCGCTTTTCCAGTAGCTCAATCGCTTCGCGACTATATCGCGCCGAATGTGCTGGCTGCGCTGGATGAACTTCCGAGGGCTTACAACAACGCGCGCGCGAGAGCAGAAGTTTAATGGCTGCCAGTCGGAGAGGCGGACGTTATTCTGGCGAGCAGTGCTTCTGTGGCGTGCAGGTTTCTCACTTTGACCGAGTGGATCACCTACTGTCCCTAGTTGCCCCACACCCGGTCAATCGCGGCTTTGACCTTGGCTTCCATGCGGCGGATGAGTTCGCGGTTGGCGTTGACGAGGGCCTGCTCGGCTTCGATCTCGGCCACGATGGCGCGCTGGGTGGGGAGGTCGGGGAGCGGGAGCTTGAAATTGAGCACATCCGTTTTAGTAATGTTGGGATCTTTGCGAGTGCTGTTCGCCACCGACTTCCAATAGTCACGCTGCGATATCAGGACCGTATTCAAAAAGTACGGCTCCACCTGAGGGTTTGGCAGCAACGCGGTCATAGCTTGGTTCGATGTGGCTTCAATTTCAAGCACGCCTGTACGGCCAATTTGTTTAAGCCCACCGTACATGGCCACCAGCACCGTTCCTGTCGGTAACTTTTCAAGGTGCGTTTGCGCCAGAGCGAGGTCCGTGACGCATTCATCCGTTTTGTGTAGCGGCCCGTCACGCAAGTCGAGCGTCTTGACCCAAGGAATATGACCGCCCTCGAAGTAGGCAGCGTTGTCCCGTAGTGGCGTTGTTCCTGATTTGGTTTTGAAAATATCACCCAAACGCACCACCGGCCAATCCGGGCTGACGACGATACGCGGCTTGTAGTTCTCCAGCACCTGCCAGGCGCCGTCGATGATTTTTTGGTAGCCCTCGATTTCGGCCACGATTTGGTGTTGGACTTTGAGGGGTGGGAGGGGAATCGCAAGTTCCCCCAAAAATGCCCTGGTAACACCTCTTACGCCGATGCCTTGAGCATTGGCTTCAATGATGGAAGCCAGCTCTCTGGCAACACAAAAGAGAAATCTGGAATCCAGAATAGCTTTGTCTTTCGGGATCACAGCTGTGAGGTCTTGGTTGATCGCATAGGGCTCGGTAGCAAATGCGAACTTACCCACCGAAACCCTCGAAATCAATATCACCGAACCAGCGGGTGCGATTCCAGTGGATGTTTCGGCCACAGCAGCCTCGGAAATCCAGTCGTTCCCAATGACATTGCCAAAATCATCGATGTGACGAGAGGAAATCCATTTCACCGTGCCATCATTCCAGTAGCTCTCATTGGTTTTTGACGGGGTTGCACCGCCGACCAAGTTGCAAACTGAACTCAGTGGCACCATCGGGAATGAGCTCGTGGAGCTTTTGGCTATTAGATATCGCTCCCCACTCAAGTTGAAGTCACCACTTCCTCCGATCTTGGCCCTCTCCACCGCCTGCGCCATCACTCCATCACCCTCAAACTTTTCGGGCGCAGTCATCCACCCCTTCAGCAAGCGTGTAGCCTCCGGCAAATCGCTGTTTACTACGGCCCGCCGTTGCGCGCCCAAATTGAAACCGTCGTTAACGACCTTAACGAACAGCACTCTATCGAGCTGCTTGTGCAAGCGCTTGTCCAGAATCAGGATGCTGGTCTTCACGCCGCTGTAGGGATTGAACACGCCGGCGGGCAGGCTAACCACTGCGACCAAACTGGTATTGAGCAGCAGTTTGCGCAGTACTTTGTACGCGGTGCCTCTCTGGAAAATGATGCCTTCGGGTACGACGATGGCAGCGCGGCCTGTGGCGGTCAAATGCTCGGCCATGTAGTCCACAAACAGCACTTCGCTGCGGGTGGCCTGCACGCTGAAGCGCTTGTGCGGCTTGATGCCACCTTTAGGTGACATGAACGGCGGGTTGGCCAGAATCACGTCGGCCACCTCGTTCCACTTTTCGTCGCTGGTCAGGGTGTCGTACTCTTCAATGCGTGGGTCGGTGAAGCCGTGCAGGTACAAATTGACCAGGCTCAGGCGCACCATATCGGGCGAAATGTCGTAGCCGTGGATGCCGGCCGCCAGCCGGGAGCGCTCGTCGGGTGTGAGCAGATCACCGGCCTTTCCGGCCGTAGCGCCTTTTTTACTGGTGTTCGATTTGAGAATGTGCTTCCACGCGGAGATCAAAAAGCCAGCTGTGCCACAAGCTGGGTCCAGAATGGTTTCGTTCTTTTCCGGGTCCACCACGGCGACCATGAAGTCGATGATGTGGCGCGGGGTTCTGAACTGCCCAGCGTCGCCCTGGCTGCCGAGCACGCTGAGCAGGTACTCAAACGCATCGCCTAACCGCTCGGAGTGGTCGTAGGTGAAGTAGTTGATTTCCTTGAGAAAGCTTTTCAGCGTTTCAGGGTCGCGGTAGGGCAGGTAGGCGTTCTTGAAAATGTCACGAAACAGCGGCGGCACGCCGGGGTTTTGATTCATCTTCTGGATGGCCTCGGAATACAGCGCCAGCACTTCAAAGCCACCCAGGCTGGGGGTCATCAGCCTGGCCCAGCCGAAGCGCGCGTAGTCGCCCGCAAAGAAGGTCCGCTGGCCGCCCAGCTCTTCGGCCTCTGCGTCCATGTCATCCATGAACTTGTAAATGAGCGCGATGGTGATCTGCTCGACCTGGGATTTCGGGTCGGGTACCTTGCCGACCAGAATGTCGCGGCAAGAATCGATTCGGCGCTTGGTTTCAGCGTCGAGCATGGTGTTGTGTATTCATGAGTTCAGAAAAGAAGAGGCTTTGGCGGGCTTTGCCGGAGCAGCGGATAAGAGCCAGGGCGCTACATAAATTGATTGAGGGGTACGTAGTCTTTAACGTACTCCGGAATGCGGGTGCGCCAGGCGGGCGGTACCGCCTTGAAGTCGCTCATGCCGAAGGCAGGGTGGACGTTTAAATCGGTCAGGCGTTTGTCGTCGATGATGCCGCGCAGCTTGTGGTCAGTGGCGTAGGCTTTGAAGTAGTACCTCATGGCCACAATCGCTGTGGCGGCGGAGTCGGCGCTAAAGCCGGTAGCACTTTGTTGGTCGAGCAGGAACTTTTCAAACTCTTCTTCAAGGAGGGCGTCCTTGCTTTTGAAGCCAGGAATGAGACCAAAGGCTTTCTCCAGAATCTCGCGCAGGCCCAGCCTGCGATCAACGCCAGCCGCGCGGCGCAGTTTGTCGAGGGTGAAATATTCGTTGGGTTTGTCGAAGAGTTCTGTCGTGATGTACTCGATGGCCTGGTCCCACTGGGCGTTGCCAACCTGCTCGACAATGCGTGAGTCTGCTTTCACGATGTCTTCAAATTTCTCAAAGAACATGCGGTCGACCTTCATGCCCTGGAAGCCGACCTGCTGCTCGACGTGGGTGGCTATGGCGTCCGGATTGGTGTGGTTGTAGGCGCCGTTTGGACCAGGCTTGCCAGCCTCTACACCCGCGCCATTTGTGTCATCTGCCTTGCCCGCGCCACTTGGTTCTACGACCGGCCGGGGAAGCTTTAGCACCTGGTCGTAGTCGAATTTTTCTTCGAAGTATTCGCAGGTCGCGAAAAAGTCGAAAAGTTTGTAAACGGTTTTGTGGGGCGCGGTCACCTGCGCTTCCAGATCTTTGTCTTGAAGCTGTTCTGTGAAGTCGTGCTTGCGAGTGCCGCGACCTTTGATCTGGACGAAGTCAGACGGTGAGAACACAGGGCGCATGAGCGCCAGGTTCAATAGATCGGGGCAGTCGTAGCCGGTGGTCATCATGCCCACGGTGACGCATACGCGGGCCTTGCTGGTTTTATAGGCCGGC
>JANNKV010000126.1:0-1766 GCA_031396485.1 Polaromonas sp.
GCAACCCGAGGGAGTTGCTCAGACTCATGATTTTTCTTTCGTAACTTCCACCGCTGCGACTTCAATTGGCCGCAGACGTTTTTGTGTGAAAGACTGTTAATAAAACTGCGCTCGCCGTGCCGTGCACTTCCGAGGTCAGCCCAAGAGTATAGCGCAGGCTGCCAACAATGACAACCTGCGCTAGAACTAATGCGTTTTCGGGCTTCCGGACGTTGCCAAAAGCCCTCGTTGCTTCACTGCAGCTTGATTTCGACGTCCACGCCAGCTGGCAGATCGAGCTTCATCAACGCGTCAACAGTTTTGTCCGTTGGGTCAACGATGTCCATCAGACGCTGGTGCGTGCGGATTTCCAGCTGGTCACGACTCGTCTTGTTGACGTGCGGTGAACGCAAAATGTCAAAACGCTTCATGCGGGTTGGCAGGGGCACAGGGCCCTTGACAATCGCGCCGGTGCGCTTGGCGGTGTCCACGATCTCGGCGGCTGACTGGTCAATCAATTTGTAGTCAAACGCTTTGAGACGAATACGGATTTTTTGCTTGGTGGCCATGGTAATTCCTTGGTTTTATCTGGAGTTACGCAATGATCTTGGCCACAACGCCAGCGCCCACCGTCCGGCCACCTTCGCGAATCGCAAAGCGCAGGCCTTCTTCCATGGCGATCGGGTTGATCAGCTTGACGGTGATACTGACGTTGTCGCCAGGCATGACCATTTCCTTACCTTCTGGCAACTCGATCGCACCGGTCACGTCCGTCGTGCGGAAGTAGAACTGGGGGCGGTAGTTGTTGAAGAAAGGCGTGTGACGGCCGCCCTCGTCTTTCGACAGGACATAGATCTCGCCTGTGAAGTGGGTGTGGGGCTTGATGGAGCCGGGCTTGCACAGCACTTGGCCGCGCTGGACGTCTTCGCGCTTGGTGCCGCGCAGCAAGATGCCGACGTTGTCGCCAGCCTGGCCCTGGTCGAGCAATTTGCGGAACATCTCGACGCCGGTGCAGATGGTTTTTTGGGTGTCAGCGATACCGACGATTTCGATTTCTTCGCCGACCTTGACGACGCCGCGCTCGACACGGCCGGTAACGACAGTGCCGCGGCCGGAGATGGAGAAGACGTCTTCAACGGGCATCAGGAAGGCGCCATCAACCGCACGCTTGGGCATGGGGATGTAGTTGTCGAGGGCGTCGGCCAGCTTCATGATGGCTTCTTCGCCCAGGGGGCCCTTGTCGCCTTCCATGGCGAGCTTGGCGCTGCCGTGGATGATGGGGGTGGCGTCGCCGGGGAAGTCGTATTTGTCGAGGAGCTCGCGCACTTCCATCTCAACGAGTTCGAGCAGCTCGGCATCGTCGACCATGTCGCATTTGTTCAGAAACACGATGATGTAGGGCACGCCGACCTGGCGGGCGAGCAAAATGTGCTCGCGGGTCTGGGGCATGGGGCCGTCGGCGGCGGAACACACCAAAATCGCGCCGTCCATCTGGGCGGCGCCGGTGATCATGTTTTTGACATAGTCGGCGTGGCCGGGGCAGTCAACGTGGGCGTAGTGACGGTTGGCGGTCTCGTACTCGACGTGGGCGGTGTTGATGGTGATGCCGCGGGCTTTTTCTTCCGGGGCGGCGTCGATCTGGTCATAGCCTTTGGCTTCGCCGCCGAATTTCGCCGCCAGCACGGTGGTGATCGCTGCGGTCAGCGTGGTCTTGCCGTGGTCGACGTGGCCAATCGTGCCGACGTTGACGTGCGGCTTGGTCCGCTCAAATTTGCCTTTTGCCATTT